>JAFGXN010000160.1 GCA_016936615.1 Spirochaetales bacterium
CCGCCCAAGCCTATCATAAAGCATCTTCGAAGCCTGAATATCAGCTCCATTAGGATTAACCTCGACAACACCAACATTACGCCCAAGTAAGAATTCGGGCGGCTACCTTGCGTTATGAATTGCAGTCAAAACAATTCAAAGACAAACACAACGCAAGGCACCAGGCTTTCCGGGCTACGGTCGCAAGCGACGCGGCAAGCCGCCCCTCCAATCCTTGCCGCAGATTATCTGTTGCAAGAATTGGTTCTGAAATTCAAGTAATTTTGAATTTCAGTTAGTTTAATTTGTAACAGATTCCACAACCAAAGTCGTGAAATCTGATGAATTACTACCTAATTATACTTTAATCAGATTCAGGAAAATAAGGGGAAGAAGGAAGCGGATCAATTCTCTCATAAGAATCAAAAAATTGAATTATTCTCTCATCATTCAATTTTCTATTATTCTTTGGAATCACATTCAAAAAAACTATTCGATCAGAATAAACGTAAGCAACATATTTAAATTTTTTATTACTATGAATCGATGAATGACCCCAGTATTTTACAATATAACAATTATCTTTATATTCCTTCTCTATCTCTAACGTTTTCAGAAACTTGGATTTTTCAACTTTTGATTTTCTCCAATAATCTTTATAAGTATACAAACCAACTATAGAAGATAAATATATATCTAGATTATGTCTATGAGCAGGATTCAACAAATCTTTATTACTTCCATCATAAATTTGTATATAAAAAAATGGAGACCTTGTACTCGACGAGTGAATCCCATAAGCATAAGAAGAATAATTAGACTTTAAATCAAAAACAAAATATCCACTATCTTCTTCTTTTTTCTTTATTTTCATTCTTTGTTCTGGTGGTAATGGTAAATCTATTCTAACCTTCGAATCAATCTCAAACTCTTTTAGTTCAAAAAATAAACCCTCATTATATAAAAGAAATATAACTCTTCCAGAGGAACCCAATAATGCAATAAAAACCATAAGAGCTATACCATAGGCAAATTTTATTTGCTTAACCGGTTTTTCATCTTTTTTTCTCTTCTTCTTTTTCATAAAAACTCCTATTCTTCCAATGCTTCATTTATAATTTCTACTACAGCCTTTAGCCGATTACTCGGCTTTTCTCTTTTCCTTTGCTTCTTCCAATGCTTCATTTATAATTTCTACTACAGCCCCCGAAGGAAGATTCCAAGCAGGAACATACAAAGCACTACCAGTAAAAACAAAGGCCTCTTCTATCATTTTTCTCATATATGCATCCCCAACTTTCTTTTGTGAATTTTTAATCAAAATACCACCTGCACTAAGCCTTTTCATTACATGTGAAGAACCAGATTTACCACTATAATATCCTGCTTTATATCCAAAAACAATAGATTTAGGACTCAACGTAAATTTAGTAGCTAATTTGGAAGCACCCTTACTAAGAAGCTTTCCAGTTCCAAATCCTAAAAGCATGCCAGTTCCTTGTGCTATCGCAGCAACAGGATTTTTAGCAGCTATATAACACCCTATTGCAGCAAGATCTGCAACAATTCCAATACCTTTTAAAACACCAGCAATTGCGGGGCCAACAACAGGAATAAATACTGCGCCAATCGCTGCAAGATTAGTACCAAGACTAATCCACGAAAGAATACTTCCAGCTGAATTTAACTTTTCCTTCATATCGGCTTTAGCACGATTAGCTAAATCTTCGATCTCTCCATCAGTTGGCTGATCTCCTTCATATTCAGGATTAGGAGTATATGTAGTGGTCTCGGAAGTAATCTCAGCTTTACTCCCGTCAAAGGTAACTATCGTTCTAAAAGTGATATCAATCTTGAGAGAACCAGCATTTTCGGTTTTAACAACTCCGTCAGACTCCGATACCGCATTAACATCATACTCACCGGAAGCAAAAGAAGTCTCGTCCTTTGCAACCTCCCAAGGCATAATAATTATATCACCAGGGTTAATGTTGTCAAGATCAGCATCAGGATTAAGATCTTTAACATCGTCAAGTGAATATTCTGTTTCATTATCTTTATTATACTTTTTAACAACTTCAGAAACTATATCTCCATCTTTAACTTCATACAACCCACTCGGATCCACAAAATTAATAGGATTATTCCCACAATAAGCAAACCAGTTGTTACCATCTCTCACAGGATCCTCAGTTACAAATCTCCCCAACTGCGGATCATACCATCTAGCGTTAAAGTAATACAACCCAGTATCATCATCCATCATCTTGCCGGTGTAGAACAACTCATGCTCCTCATCTTCCAGACCACTAGCACCCAACTGCACACCAAAGGCAGACACGTCATTCTGGTAAACACTCCGAGCACGACTATCCAGAACCTCAACCGTAGTCCCAAGATGATCAGTTATAAAATAAAAATCCTTCACCTCTCCGGCACTCTTGTTGACACTCTTACCAATCATCGTCGAGCCAAGATAGAAGAACGACTCCAACTTCTGCCCAGAGCTGCTAACCGAGCCA
>JAFGXN010000161.1 GCA_016936615.1 Spirochaetales bacterium
CTCCCGGTACGCGACAACATACTCATTTGGCGCATACCTGATACGAAACTATGGAATAGACCTTCTCCCAGCAATGGTTCAAAGCCAACAATCAGGAATACCCTCAATCGAGGCAGCACTAGCCCAAAAAGGCTACGAAGAGAGATTTGGAACACTGCTACAGCAATGGGCAGTCTCAATAATCCTCAGTAAGCGAGAAATCGCCCCCTCCGAGAACAACAGCAAACTACTAATCAACACAGGCTCTTGGCTACAAGACAGTGGAGACTACAAGCTCGGATCAATCAACTACTTCCTGATCGACAAGAAAGAGACCTCTCCCTCAGCACCAGACCTTCTCGGACCAACAATCCACACATCCTCCCCGACAGAGATGGCGCCCTATTCAATCTACTTTGTGCAACCAACCTCATCGACAACAGGGGAAGTTAACTACAACCTGCAAGTTCCAGCAAACATCAGCGTCATCGCAATAAAAGAGAAGCTATAGTATTAAAACTAAAGCCCCAACTTCTGCATTAAAATTTCTTTGTCCCGCCCCTCGAGAGGTGATGGCTCACCATTGAGCATACTGCGAACAGCATCAATCTCATATGAGGCTAATCGACAACTACCTTTTACCTGAATTTCAAAGGCCTCAGTCGCGATAGGAGCCACTTTCTTGCAGATCTCGAGAAGAACTTCACTATAGTCTCGAATTTCCTTCTGAGCGTGCGAATCAAGTCTTAGACGCAAAAAGTGAAAAAGATTGTGCAGATCTATCTGCCAATACCATTCTGTATATGTACTTAAAGGAAGATTTATTCGAGCCAATTCCCTAGCAATATCATCATCCAATATATCTTGATAATCAGCATAGATTGAGTCTTGTCCTTTTTTTAAAATATTAAGAACCTTCTCTTTCGTCTCCTCAGGAACCTCTTCAGTAGAACGACCCTGCTTGTTATCCTGGCTCTGAAAAGAGATATCTGACAAATCCGGAAGATAGAACTCATTCTTCATAATTGAGTATCGACCAGAAATCTCATTCAAACGCGCAGTTCTGTGCCTAATCCACTGTCTTGCTACGAAGATAGGAAGTTTAACATGAAAAGTAAGAACAACCTGTTCAAAAGGTGAAGTATGTTCATTTCTCAGAAGATAATTTATAAGCCCCTTATCCTCGCGATAACTCTTTGTTCCAGAACCATAAGAGACTCTCGCAGATTGAACAATTCTATCATCACTACCCATATAATCAACAAGTCGAACAAAGCCTTTATCAAGAACCTTAAACTCCTTATCAAGAATCAATTCCGCATCTTTTACATAACTATGAGCCATATAAGCACCCCTTTTTAAAATTGTGTTTCCAATTATAATAATTTTTATAGAAAAAATAAGCAACTAATAGATCTGAAAATTTAAAACATTGTGAAAATTCTCATCTATCACGGAACTACTGAAACCTTCCGCAACCCCAGAATTATCCTCTTTTGCCTCAATATAATTCCGACTCTCCTTAACGTTGTAGTAGTATTCGTAGATATATCGCTTCTCAAGCTCTGAAGATCCATCGATAGGAAAATAAAAGACTGCCTCTTTCCGAAGCGATGGATAAGACTCTAGGTATTCAATCTCATACATGTAGACAAGCTTCAACTCTTCGGGATTTTCATCATCAAAATCATAGATCTCGTGCTTCAAAATATTAAAATTCTCCACATCCAAAAAGCTCTTACGCTTGAACCTGAGCTCCCCAGTTGATCCATTTCTATAAAATTCGAGAAATTCAATCTTCTCCAACTGATTTTCAAGATCATAGAAGTAGCTTCGCTCCTCTCTCGGCAGCAAATTTCCAGAGTAATCAGAATAGGTCACGATGCCGGCTAGATATTTCATCTCATAGTAGGAATAGACCTTCTTCTCAACTGGCGTATAATTTACAAAATCCGTAGTCCTCTCTTTCAAGCTCTCAAGAAGAAGCCCACTCTCTGGGTGAGATTGATAAGAGATCCGCGAAAAGCTCTTGAAAGAGTCTTTGTTACAACTCTTATCGGAGAAAAAGTAGATTCCAACTTCACGGCGGGTTCTCTTCGAAGCAAGCGACTCGCTGTAAGAGATATCATAGACTTTGACCTCACTTTCGAGGAAGACTGGTCCACTGTAGTGATCAATCTTCTCTGCATACCCATCGCCGGAATAAAAATTATAAGAATAGCGGCTCTTATCTTCAAATCCAGAGGAGACCATCTTCACATCTTGAACAAAAGAGAAAAGCTCACTAGCCCTTCCCCACTCCCCATAGGTAGATTCAGCCCGAACCTTCACATGCCAGAGATACTCTCCGGCATCTAGATTATCGAGAGCACTTGTGTAACTTGCAGGCCACCCCTCGTCTAAAGAAAAAGTTAACCTTCTAGCAATGCTATTCGTATAGAAAGTCCCAGAATAGACTGGGAATCCCTCAACAGGGAAATTCTTATCATATATTCGTAAATTATACTCAGCCTCGGCATTGAGCCTTGACCAAACTAAGGAAGGAAAAAGAACAACACTCCCTTTCTGAGGAAAGACTGGTGCGACCGCGTTAACATTCGAGACAACAGGATATCCGATATAATTATCCGCTTCGGGATCTGATGGGTTTTTGAAACTAAAATGACAAGCTGAAGCAAAAACTGAGATTACAAAGATTAATATCCTCTTGTAATACAATTAGAACCTCCTACAGCAAAAAGCTGACTACTTCGAATATCAGCTCGGTCAGGACCTGTCGCAAGATAATAGCCAGAAAGACCAGCCAATACAACTGAAGATAATCCAAACAGAACCATAAAGCTATCACAGGCCTGAGTAGATCTCCTATTCACAACTGCAAGATCAGTCTCGATGGATGAATTATACTCTTCAAAGAAATATCTTGCAGAAAAATGCATTCCAACAGCCAATCCAGCCGAAAGGAGAGCAGCAGCAGCAAGTCCGCCACCTTTTATATCATTACCCTTCCTCAACTCTAGATCAACAGAGAACTGAGAAAGTGCTCTCCCTCTCAACTCAACCAATCGATCAAAACTTAAAAAGATTTCGTCAATATCATTTACATCTTCCGAAATGCTGTCAAATGCAGAAAAGACCCTATCCACATCAGAGTCAAAGACAGAGTCTCTTTCTTCAAATAAATCCAGCAAAGAACTAGGGCTAGGCACCTCAATCATTACTGCAGTTAAATTAGAAAAGATAAAAGATATTAAAAAAATCAAAAACAAATTTCTTCTTATCATAATAGAATAAGAACTAAGCTGTGAGTCATCACAGCTTAGCATCTTTATATTTAGAACAATTCCTCTTCTTCAGAGCTATTCATCAAATCTATATCAAAAGAGTTCATAACCTCTGTAAAAAAAGTATTCTCTTTCTCTTGAACAGCAGTAGGATCGATTCCAAGATCCTCAGCCATTTTCTCTCTTAATACCTCAAGAGCGATCATCTCATAGAAAAGATCAGCTGAAAGAGTTCTCTCTTTTGTGAATTTTCCAGCCTTAACGATGTAGAAACCATCTTCAGTCTCGATAATCTCAGAAACTTCATCTTGAGACATACCAAATACAGCATCAAGAACCTCAGTTGGAAAGTAGCTCATATCTCTTGTGATAGGGCCAAAGAATCCACCAGCAGATGCAGTATACATATCTTCAGAATACTCTTTTGCAACAGCAGCAAACTCTTCGCCACCATCTAAAGCATCTTTAGCTCGCTCAATCTTCTCTATTCCTAAAAGATCAGCTTCGCCTTCTTTCTCTATTGATCCATCATCAAAAGCCTCTTTTGATACAAAGATAAAAGACATCTCAACCTTCTCTGGCTGAATCTTTCGATCTTCTGGCATCTTTTTGTATTTAGCCTTAACTTCTTTAGCTGATACCTTGTAATCACCATAAAAATCATCAAAGATAAGAACATATTGATAGAAAAGCATCTCGTTCTGCCAAGCAAAATCAACTGCCTTACCATTGAAAGGCTCATTAAAAGCAGCAAAATCAGCTAGAGAAGCAAACTCTCTATCAAAGAATCTGTTAAGGAATGCAACTTTTCTCTTTAAAGAGATATCAATTCCCTTCTCCTGAGCAACTTGTCTAAATGCTAAAGAATTAGCAAAATGCTCAACAACTCTACCCTTCAACCCCTCTAAGCCCTGACTAAGAGAATCAAGCTCAGCTTGCTTTTCTTCACTATCTTCTGGGTATCTCTCGTCTAGCTCTTTAGTTGCAACAGCAGTGTATCTTGTGATAAAATCATCTGCTAGATCAGATCTAATCTCCTGCTCTCCAACAACAGCAACGACATCGCCCTCAGTTCCGAAATAGTAATCATCAGAAGCAATCTTGATTCCTGAAGAATCCACAGTTACTCCAAAGTTTTCACCCTCTTCCACATAATCATAAGACTCGTTATTACATGAAACAAAAGTTAATGTAATTGCCAAAGCAATTAATAAGAATTTTTTATACATACATTATCTCCTAAAAAATATAAAGTAATATTATCATACTGACTATATTTAGTAAATGAAAGTTTTTACTATAAATAGCCAAATTTTAAAAATAAAAGGTTTAACGCTGCGGTTACTGCTGTTTCTGTACGATAAATCCTCGTTCCCAACGACAATGGAAGAAATCCGCTATCGAGAAAGAGTCGCTCCTCAGATTCTGTCCATCCACGCTCTGGACCAATCGCAAAACACACCCTATCGACGCGGGCCTCAAATCCCGAGACATCAATATCCCCAAAACCTTGAGAATTGCCCGACAATGACAGAAAGAACTTATACTGTGCGTTGATATCCTCGACAGCTTTCTTGACCGAATAGAATCTCCTCACATCTGGAAGCCTTGTAGTCGCAGCCTGAGAGGCTCCATCGACAAGCAGGCTTCTCCATTTTTCATCTCTCCAAAGAGTACTGCTAAAATATGATTTCTCAGATAACTCAGAACTAACAAAGAAAATCTCACTAACCCCCTGAGTTGTACAATCTTTGAGAAGCCGTGAAGTAACTGGAGGTCTTGCAGATCCACACAACAAAGTAAACGGTAAAAGGTCCTGATCATCTTCCGCTTCTAGCTTCAGCTCAACAACAATCTCCTTCGCAGAGATCTCTCGAACAGAGGCAACCCCTTTTTTCCCATTAATAACCCCTGCACGAAATTCATCTCCCACATCGAGACGCAAAACCTTTCGGATATGGTCATACTCGAGGCTTTCTCGGGGAATACTCTGCAACTGACA
>JAFGXN010000162.1 GCA_016936615.1 Spirochaetales bacterium
GTATAAAACATTTGGCAGTCAGTGGTTTATCGAGCGGTACAGCTCGTGACAAAAGTAGTTGTAACTTGATAGGAGAGAATACCATGAATCACTTTAAGGCATCAAATAAAATAATTAACACAATTTTATCTAAGATGAAAAATGAAAGATATATTTCAGAAAAAGCAGTGTTCAATGATAATGCTTTTGAAGATTTACGGACTGAAGTTACTTATAGAGATGCAGATTTTCTTAATTTTCTGGGAAAGACTGAATTAGAAGAGGAATTTATTGATGAATTAGTAATGTACCTTGTTAATTCTGGTATCACAAACCTTAGTTCAGGATATAATAAAAATGCATTTATGGAATTTAGAAAAGAAGTAAAATCAGTTTTTTCTGGAACATGGACCAGTATAACTCCTGTGATGGAAAGAATATTGTATGTATTAACCAGTATAAAAAGGCCGGATATACTTGTAGAATTTGGATCGTTCTGGGGAAATACATTAGCATGGTTTGCAGGACCCTTTATAGGTAAAATGCAACAATATTGTGCAAAAGAAATAATCGGAGTTGATGTTGATACAAATATGTGCAAAATGGCAATTGAAAATTTTACTAAAATTGAAAATACACAAAACATAAACATTATTAATGGTGATGCAAGGAATATTATTAGCCAGAATGAAGGTCCTATAGATTTTCTTTATCTTGAGGCAAAAACAGATGAAGAACCGGATTTGTATAAAGAATTACTGGAGTTAGTGTATGATAAACTATCCAGAGATGCATGGATTATTGCCCATGATATTTTTGATAAAGATCAAATACATCACTTTAAGAATTATTTAAATTTTGTTAAAAATAGTAACTATTTCTCAAAAAGTATTTCACTGGATGTCGATTTCTGTGGGATGGAATTAACAATAAAATGAATTTGGAATTTTTTTTAGTCAATTAAGGAATTAATAAAAATTATGAAGGCCGAATTTAATATTTTATGATGTGGGGCACGTCCGTGTGCCTCGGGCTTCGTGGGCAATGGGACTGCAACTAACTAAGCACTCACAACGTTAGGCTCATCTTTAACAGTCGCAAAAATTAACACATTGATAAATAGTCATATAGAGATGTGAAAAATGTTCTTGGCACCACATTTTTCAAAATTTATTGAAAGAGATTCTTGATTACAGTTCTTTAATTGTTGGAGGAATAGAAACGCCAACAGCTTTGAATACTCTGCTGCAGGTTCCTTGACATTCTGATCTGACTGCGAACATTATTCCATTTTCTTCAATTCTGATCTCTTGAAGGGATTTCAAATCCTGCTTTATCTGCTCCCATTCAAAATGAAAACCAGCATCTTCCAATCTGCGGTTTAATTCTTTTAACAAAACCAGCGCCAGAAAACTGCAAAATACGTGTCCGCAAATTGTCTCATCAATGCGATGATAGACCGGACGGGTTTCCAACAAAGATTTCATTTTTCGAAAAATCTCCTCAACCATCCAGAGCTCTTTATAATGCAGGGCGACTTCTTCCGGACTGAAATCCGTATTGGTTTGCAAAACCCACTTGCCGTCAAAACGCTCTTCATATTTGACTTTTTCAAAGTTGATCGAAACACTCTTTTTATCTATCTTCAAATATTTACGATAACCTTTATTGCCGATCAACGAGCCGGCTCCATTTTTCAGTTTATCTTGCAGGGATGCCAGTATATTCTCTCGATCATGTTGATCTTTACGAGCTTGTTTCGTGTTCAAGCAAACGATGTAACGTTTGCCGTTATGACAGACTTCTTTCACTTTCAAAGGGGAAGGCTTTTTCTGATCATTGCTTTCAGGATAAACCTCTTTATATCTACCTTGGCGGGAAAGCACTTCTTTTTTTACTTCACTTACCTGACGCATACGAACTCCGAGAATATAGCGGATATTATTTTCCGGAGATTCCAATTGTCGAATCGTTTCAGAACTGATCATACCTCTATCTGCCACAATACAAAAATGATAGACTCCAAAGCGATTTCTGATAATTTCCATTATAGGAATCAGAGTTGTTACATCGGCAATATTGCCAGGCCACATCTCACAGCAGAGCGGCGTTCCTGTATTATCCATCAAAACACCGATGATCATCTGCTTCAAATCCGGTCTGTGATCTTTACTGTGACCGTTTTTGCCGAGAGTATCGCCACCTTCTCCCTCAAAATAAATTGAAGTCGTATCAAAAAATACCATTTCCAAACTGCTGAATAAGTCCCGGCGGGAAAAGAAAAGCTCTTCTTCGATGATGTCTTTGATGCGACGAGATGTAAATGGAGTGGCTTTACTTTGATCGGATAATTCCTCTCCCAAAAAGCTCATTGCCCGATAAAAGTGATGCAGGGATAATTCCTCCGATCCTGCCAGCTTGTAATCCTGACGCCAATAATCACAATTTCTGTCGGAACCGGATGACATCAAACGATGAAGGACAGTGGTGAAAACAGCACGTTCCACATCAAATTCAAATTTACGCTCCGAAAGAAGATTCTTGAGTATGGATGCTATCTCCGTTTCCTGCCAGAGACGTTCAAAGATTAGACCGGGACCGATTTTCTTCACCTGAACATGTGGATTATTCTGGCTGGTTAATAAGAGCATTGATTTCCTGGAAAAACGGGATAGAGAACGAACCAGACGCTCGATCTCACCTTTGTCCTGCATCTTATCTAATCTGCCCAGAGTGACGATAACACGTTGTTTGGATTTCTTGTTTTCCCGATAGTTTTCGACTATCTGCAAATATTCATTCTTGCCCGACTTCTTGATTCGTGCGAACATCATTTCCTCCTTCTTTTGACATCCATATTTTGAAATGATGTTCGTAGCAGTCAAGTTATATCAGCTAAATCTGTGGCACCACGTTTTGAGCAAAGCTAAAATCACTTTCGCGCTATAAGCGGGTTTACAAGACCTTGATTGCTGGCAACTGTTAAAGAAAAGTTAAATGAATCCAAACTTCGGATTGTTCGCAGATCATCCGAATGTTTGAGCAATAATTGACCGACTTATCACATGACCTGACGGCATGTGACAAGCTAAAAAAGAAAAATCCAATTTCTAACACTTCTTCTCATCTCTCACCTCTGTTTTTTCTGCTTGACTGCAAATTGCCTTGTTTTCAATTTCGCTTTTGTAA
>JAFGXN010000163.1 GCA_016936615.1 Spirochaetales bacterium
ATAATAGAATATAGATATAATTCAAAATTATATCTTTTCATATTCTCATAAATGCAATTTTACTTTATTATACTATAAAAGGGGGAAAAAATGTACCTACTTATAGGATCTTTTATCTTTTGTTCCACACTATTTTTTGCTGAAATTCTAAATTCAAAGAATATAAAAAATTTAACACTGGAGCAGCGGCAGTACTATTCAAAATCTTTCTCAGAATTCGCGAGGATGTCATCATCTGTTGGGTTCTCATTGGCTATAGTGTATGTTGTAATGATGCTAATCTATGCTAGTCCCAGGAATTTTATGACAATTTTTATAACATTTTGTAGCCTTTTTGTTGCCCAAGCAGCAATTGTCTCAATTTTGACATGGCTGAAACTTAGAAAACTTGAAAACTATAACAATTTCAAACAGAAATACTTGGCAAATATGTTGCTAAAACAAATAGCATTGATAACACTAGTAATTTTTTCATACTTAAACAACATTTTGGCTTAAAAATTTAATTTTTATGGTATAATTAATTGAGGAAACTATGGAAAAAGAACAAAAAGGTGAAAATAAATTATTACTTTACATTGTTGGGGCTCAATTACTAAATATAATCATCCCAACTGCTGGATTAATTGCAACTCTGATAATATGGCTAATAAAGAGAGAAGAATCAGAGAAGATAAATGAACAGGGGAAATCATCGCTGAATTTCCAAATAACAATTCTGATTTTTTCAGCAATTTCAGGGCTACTTTCATTAATCCTAATCGGCTATCTCTTTTTACTTGTGATAATTGTATGCACAGTGGTATTCTCGATAATTGCAGCTTCAGAAAATATGAATGAAAAAATTTATATTTATCCACTATCACTGAGATTTATAAAATGAAAAGGTTTTTTTTAATTGTATTTATATTTACAAATATTCTCATTCAAGCAGATACAATCTACCTTAAAGATGGGAGAAAGCTTACTGGTCAAATTGAAGCAATGACTGAGGATATTATAATCTTAGTCACAGATTTTGGTCGCATTGAAATAAAGAGATCTTCCATCGCAGGTGGAGTTTTTTTTGAGGATAAACAAAATTTTTTCCAAGCAAACTACAAGACACTGTTAGACCTAAATTTTTCAAATTCTTTCTCAGACAAATCTCCAGAGAGCAACTCAATCCAGACTTTTGGAGAGATTAGCTTCGAGGAGAATCAAGATGGGGCATCAAGATCAGCCGCAACAAGTTCAGGAACTGGGAACTACATAAAGATTATCCCATCCACTAGCATTGTAAATTTGAATACCTTCACAATTCACCTCAAGATTAAAATAAAAGATGTGACAAAGCCTGGATACATATTTTCTTTTTATGCAGACAAAGATAATAAAGAAGGGAAATTTTCACTTTTTCAAAATATGGGGATTCCAACTTTATATGTGATGGACAAGGATAAGGCATATCATACCTTCAGTGTTGGAAAAAAGATACTTGAAAATGAGAAGTGGGCTACACTCACAATGACCTTTGACGGTTCGACAATGAGAATCTATAATAATCTTTCAGAAGAGTTTAGCCAGGAGACAAAATTTACGCAGATAAATTGCCCTCAAATAAATTTTTACATATTCACAGCCTACACGCCTAACAAAGATAATTATACCAGCTTCAACATAGCTGCAAGCATAGATTTCTTTAAAATCTTTGATAGAGCGCTCACCACAGAGGAGATTATCAGCATAAAATGAACAGTTTTGCAATTATATTCATAACAATAGTGATTCTAACTTTTGCCTTATTCAACCTGACTATGAAATTGTCGCGGAACAAATTCATCTCATTCACAGCCGATTACTCAAAACCCTTCTTAAAGGCACCAATAAATGGAAGAATCGTCAGTTGTCGAGAACAAATAAATATAAAAGAAGGCAAGACAATCTGCTTTATCGAATCGTATAGAATAAAAGTAAAAATAAAATCTCCAGTTAATGGAAAAATTAACAACTGCCTCATCCAGAATAATTCATTTGTACGAAAGACACAAAATTTATTTGAAGTGATTGAGGAATAATAAAAAAACCACATCCGTCAAAGACCCCACCTACTTAAAAAAATTAGTAATTTCTGAAATTTAATTCCATGATAGCAGGACTCGAAGTCTTGATATATTTCGGTGTATCGAATTTTGTCGAATCAGTAGAATTAGTAATGAATTATAATTTAGTTGTTAGACTGAGATATTCCAATTAGCGAGAACATGTTTCGGAAATTTCAGCGCCTTCTCTAGCGTTTTGGAAGAGCCATTTTTTCCTACCAATAAAAAAAGAGAGAATTATATTCTCAAAAAGTTAATTAATGGCATTAAACTGAGTAAAAACAATAATAAAAATTTTATTAATAATGAAGACCTCACAAGAGGTCTTCATTATCACAAACATGATGATACAACGAATTAGTTAATTTCTATTCGTAAATCAAGCCATATGAAACATTTTTTCCAAGCTGATCTGTAGATTTATTTCCCCAGTTCCCACCTTTATCCCCATAAGGACGTCTATTATAATTTGTATACAGATGAGTATACTCATCATTGTCGTGGTATATGTTTAAAATATCTGAAGAAAACTCCTTAGGAGCTCGTCCTTCTGGATAAGCTATAACCTTACCTCCCGTCTTCTTCCTCTGGTAAATAAATTCATACACCTCTAGATTATCTGCCCTGTAATGGCCATTATAATACGGGGATTCAATCTGAAACCAAGCAGTAATATATCCATTCTGAGAAAGAGCTACACCAATTTTCAGGTCTTCGACTTGTCCTTGAAGATTTCTGGTACTAATTGTGAAACCTTTCCAATCTGAATAATCAACTATTCGACCATAACCATTACCACCAAGTGGACTTATAGATACAGAAGCATAAAACTGAGTGCCAACTCCTGAATTTATCTTATCGTTATACTCACCTCGTCTCGAAATTAACGTACTCCTAACACTCCAAAGAGCTGAAACAGTATGATTCCACCCCCAAACTGGACATTGAAATTCCCAAGCTCTATTGAAAGCAACCTCTCTCATAAAAGATACAAAAAAGATAAAATTCTCATAACTAAGAGCAGGATAACCTTCAGCTAATGGATAAGTCCTTGAAGTGGCTATATCAGCAGAACCCTTCCAATTTACAAATACCTCATAATCAGAAGCGATAGCTATTCTCTGATTAAAAGACTTTTTTCGAATAGTAGCCTTCCAAGCCTCTCTATCCCAGAACCTGTATCCGATATTAATAATATCAGCTTTATTCCCATCTTTATCGAAGTCATAATACTCATCAACAAAAACACATTCATTTTCAGCATTTAAGCCTGATAGAAGATTTGCATCTACAACAATTTGATACTGATTCAATCTAAAAGGAGCATTAACCTTAAAATCAATTGCACCATTGTGATCTGGCAATAATTTAGAACAAACAACACCATCTCTGTATGACTCTTCACCATAATAAGCAGTCTTATTTGCAGAGATTGATAAATAATTTTTTGCAAGAGCTAGCTTAAAATCTGTAGAGTATTGAGAATTATCAGATAATGAAACAAAGATTGGAACCTTATTTTCAAAATTAGCATCATTCTGGCCAACTCTAAAAGACAAAACTGCAGGAACTGGTGAAAGTGTGGGCTCAACAACTACATAACTTGGATAACCAATGCCACCAACATAAGTATCAGTTGAAGATGAAATACTTGCAAAAGTAGCCTTCACACTATCATCTAGTTTACCAGAACCTGTTGTTTCAAAACCATTTACAGCTAAAATTTTGTAAACACATGCTTCTGAGACATTCTTATCAACAAAAACTAAATTAGAGAAATATTCTTCTTGAACAAATTCCCACGCACTATCTTCAATGTTAGCCTCAACTTCTTCCGCTGTCAACGTATTCAAGCAAGGAGCTTTCATAACAACATATCGAGCTGCACCCCTAACCTTAGTCCATCCAACAATATTATCATACGTAGAACCACTTTGTGCCGCATATCCTGCGACTGCAGGCCCAGCCAAGAAAAATCCTGAATGGTCAGTTGGTTTAAAATCGGTAAGAATACCTCTAAAACCAAAATCATTAACACCTGTAATTCTGAAATAGATGGTTTTTTCAAAAATCTGAGCAATAGATAATTCGCTTTCCACCACATTTAATTCAGAAATTTTTAATTCATAAGAGTTTAATTCAGGACTTTCTGTCCATAGCTTGAAATCTTCAGTATTTTCTGTAAAAGAGTAATAAATATTATACTTAACAGCACCAGCTACAGGAGCCCACTCAAGATAAATTTTATTTCCAAATAAACCTTTAGAGATCTTTAAGGTTGCAGCACTAATCTGAGAAGGCGCAGAAGGTGATCTAATCTCGCCAAGAGCAGGTCGCGACCACCCACTAATATTATTCTCATCCTTAACCGCACAAATCCTATACTCGTATGTCACACCAATTTTACCAGATCCGCCATGACCAAAACGACTAGAATGGTTATAAGAAGTTGTAAATTCATTAGCTAAAAAAATCCAAGCATTAGAATCGCTAGAAGAATACTCTCTATATTCAATCTTATAATAAGAAGCACCCAAAGAAGGCTTCCATTTCAACTCTACCTTATCAGAGTGATCCAATAATGTCGCAGAAACCCCTTGAGGAACTCCCAACGCATACAATTTTGCAACAGGACTATAGATAGATGAATAAGTTTTTTTGTCCTTAATATAAAAGGCCTTCGCAACAACTAAATACTCTCGCCCAGACTCCAAAGAATTATCAGAAAAAAATCTTTGTAAAGTCTGACTTGTCAATTGATTACCAACTTGTTCAGAATTATTTATAGCAATATAAGTCTTTCCATCTACACTAAGATAAAACTTATATGCAGCCCCTTCAACACGACCAGCAGTAATTTCGATATTCTCAAGATTACTTCCGTTACCTAGAATTTCTACATATTTTGGTGCCTGCAAATTCAACGAAGGAATAGGATCACCTTCAACAATGAAATCTTTAAGCCCTTCCGCAGGGATAATTCCCGCATCATAAACTCGATCTTCTTCTGCTCTTTTATTTACTAACTCGTCAACATAATTCTTACATGAAAATGTTGAGAAAAGAAATACTGGTAGAAATAAATATAATAAAATCTTTTTCATTTAATCTCCTTAATTTAGAATAAATCCTGCAGGGCAAAAGCCCCGCAAGCAAATTTTAATTTACAGAAAACTGCTCTAAAGCTCCGTTTTCCCATCCTATCTTAAAAGCACCTTTGAAACCTGCTCCTAGATTCTGATTAATAACAGTATCATTCTCATAATATGTCGCCAAACCTTCACCAGTGCTGGTCTCTTGAATAATATTTGAAGAAACTGTTACATCAACTTCCTTTCCAATCATATCTTTATTCATACGAATAAAGGTATAAGGTTTATCAAAAGCCGCATTGGTGTGATTGTATTGGTTAGCGAGAAGCTTTTGCTCATCAGAATCCCCAGCAACAACAGCTTTTGCAGCAACTCCAACCATTTTTACAAGATAACCAGAAGTATTTCCTCCTGTCCAATTAACTTGACCATAAACATTTAAAACTCCAGGATAATTTCCGCTGACCACAACTGAGAAGTCCTTTCTGTAGTTTGAATCAACATCACCAGATCCCTTCCAAAAATAAGAACACCATTTAAATTTTCTCTGTTGAGAATCAATAGTCATAATTCCTAGTTTAGAAATATTAAGAAATTCTATAAAATCCCCTCTAATATTTCGATATGCCCAATTGATTCCACCAGGAACAGCTCTCCAGCAGGAAATAATTAATACATCCTTCCCATTAGCATCTTTTTTGTAAATTAAATTTTCACTAGGAATTCCTTCATTATTACCGATGACGACAGAATTACCACTAAAAGCATATTGAGTATTTGTACTCTTATTAATATCACGCCACTCAATGCCATTTAGAGAACCAAGAGAAGCATATATCTCCCGTTGAACCTCCATTATCCACTCTTTTGCAGTAAGCTCTCTAAGACCTTTACTGTCACAAGCAGACTCAGATCCTTGCTTATCTGTCAAGATTGTCGCAACTAAAGCAGTCATGTCCGAAGCATTTCGACTAAAACTAATTACAGGGCGAACAGAGAAAGAATACTCTCCAGGAAAAACATTAGAAATTAGAGTATTCGTCGAGTCATATCCTCCCTTAAAATCATATACAATATTCGAAATAACCGACGGAACCTTTGAAACTGAACCCAAACCAGCAATAGACTTATAAACCTTTCCTGTATACTGCGAAGTAGCTGAAACTTCATAATAATCAACACCAGGAACATGTTTCCACTGAAGCTGAATCTTATCAACAAAGTCTCTTCTAGAAGGAATAATTGTATTTCTGTCTACACTCTCAGATAATTTATACAATGCAATCGGGCTAGATGGAGTACTCTGGTAATTATCTTTATTTATAGAACAAACTCTATAAAAATAAGCACCTGAAGCTCCTTCAGTAACCAAACTATTAACAAGCCCGCTATCAGAATATACTGTGGTGCCTGAAACTCGAGGAACTGAAGCCAAAGCAGTAAATGAAGAATTTGTATTCATTGCCCTTTCAATTTTATACTGCAGAACAGAATCGCCAGTGTGACTACACCATTTTACAGTCATTTCCTTATCAACACCCTGCCGAGAAATACCAAAATCTGTTTCCACAGGAACAATAACTTTTGGAGGGTTGAAAGTCGGAATATAAGAGCCTGAATAGACAACAGGATCACTCACAAATAGCTCACCATCAATAGTTTTTCTCGCATAAACTTTAACTTCTGCAGGAGTTCCTGGCACAATATCAGATATTTCTTGATAAAAAGAACCATCGACTGTCAGCTCAATAGCTTTAATGGTAGAACCTGAAGCCTTTATGGGAAGATACTCTAAATAATACTCAAGTCCATCCCCCACGGAAGCAGTAACTCCAGATGTCCATTGGATTATAACCTTTGAAGCATCAATAGCACTCCACCCGTCCAACGGATTTGTATCTAAAGTTCCATTATCTGAAACGCTAAAAGACATAGGAGGCTTCAACATAAAACCAACAGCAGCACCATCCAATGAAGTCAAATCAACATACCCTAGGTATGCATCTCCCTTAGCTGCCTGCACTTTATAATACAATGGAGTAGTATTATAAGCCACTGGTGGAGTGTGCTTGTAAGACAAGTAAGATTCACCTTCGATAGAAATAAGATCTCCCAAGGTATCAATTGAATTCCAAGAATTATCAAGAGAGTCTGTCCAATAAATTCTATACCAGTCTGCCTTTGGATCTAATATCCATCTTATTTCTGTATAATTCTTAAAATTCCCTTTTGATGCTTCCAATCCTTGTACTGGTTCCAAAACATATCCTAAAACCTTTTCAGATGAGGGAGAAAAAGCACTGTCAGATTCCGAAGAAACTACAAATGTAAAATCTTTCCCAACATCTGCGACATCAACAGAATAATCAAAATATAATCGACCATTATCCTCACTATGATCAATAATGAAAGAAGGTAAATCATTTACAGACAGCAAATATCTGTTAGCACCTCTAGCAGGATTCCAAAAAATTCTAATTTTATCTTGATACCAGCCTTCTGAAGCGTATACAGAAGAAGGTTTACCTAAAACAAATCCCTCAACATATTCAGAAATAGCCTCAGCAACATCGCCTGAAGAAATAGCCCTTACTGCGTAAAAATAACTTTTTCCAGGTACAACTGAGATATCCTCTAATGTATCAACAAAAGAAGTCTCTGTAGCAAAACCTAAAGAAACATTCCCTCTAAAAATCTCATATTTTTCAATGACCTTTCCTTGAGGGATATTCGCAGGTTGCGCCCAGGAAAGCTGAATTACATCAGCAAATTTACCCTTCGAAGCAACAACATTAACAGGCGGAGACATCTCATTACCATAAGCATAAGAAGCAGCATCAGAGGTAGCCCCTTTCCCATTTTTAGAAACAGGAGAAACTTTCACGGAAACCAATGATAGACCTACATCATTAACAATATAACTTGCCGTATCAACAGAAACAATTGTAAGATTAACTCCCCCAATAGAATACTCAACCTCATAAGAGATTGCACCCTCTACAACATCCCAAATAACTTTAACATTTTCAGAAAAAACGCCAAGATCAGAGAAAACTGGAGAAAGATAAACAGACTCTACATCCCCTAGGATAGATCCTCTTACTGGAGAAGAAAAAGCACTTTCAACAACTCTGCCTTCAATATTCTTAAATGTTGTAATGTAATAATTATATGCAACATTCTTTGTAGCAGTATCATCTAAAAATTCCAGAGTATCTTTGTTTGAAATTTCTTTAACAAAGGAACCTTTTTTAGGCGTATTCACCCCAGAAACACGATACAATCTATAACCATCAGAAGTTTCTACGATATTCCATTTTAGAGGAATTCCCGCCCCAACAGCATATTGCATTTTTTCTATTTCAATAAAATCAGGAACATTCAAAGAAACAATATCTAAACGATTTGAATATCCACTAAAATTCCCTTTTTTATCCACAATTCGTAAAGTGTAACTATAAGACTGACCGGCTTCGATATCTAAATCAACATATGAAGTCAAATCTTTTGCCAAAGTCTTAGGAGTTACCCACCCATTCCTATTCAATTCATATGATTCAACAAGAGGCGAAACAGACGCAACCCAAGTCAAAGAAACATTATCTCCATTATTTTCACCAGCTAGATTAGTTGGAGGAGAAAGAACATAACCTGAAGAAGCATCCGATAAAAGACTCTCATTCTCTTCGGATGACAAAACACTAACTCTATAGTAATAAATAGTATCAGGATCAGCAGTTGTCTTAACAATATTCTCTTCACCATCAGTAAAAGTTAATGCGGTATCATAGAAAACCTTTCCGCCAACAACTCCAATTTTTGAATAATTCTTAGAAGGTTCTGTAGATCTGTAAACTGAATATGTAAAATCAGGTTTATCAACCCCGTCATCACTTAAATCATCGCTAGGAACAGCATCCCAAGAGATAACAATCTGATTAGGATAAGCAACTGAAGCCTCGGATGCCTGAACATTCGCCGGAATAGTGTTAAGAGAAGAATCACTAACAATAAGAACCATCAATTCCTCTGAGGCTCTAGAAATAACCTTACCATCAGAACCAAGATCTTTAACCGCTCGAACTCTATAAAATCTCTTCGCTGGATATTCTTTTATCTCACCAAGTAAAGGGTCTGTCCATGATGTTCCATTTTCGTTTTGAGTTATTTCAGCATCACCACCTGGATAAGCAGATCTTTCAACGATATAACCACTTGGAATAAAATCTAACCCGCTATTATCATAGGACCAAGAAACACCAACACCTGTAGACTTTTTAACACTTACAGCATCTAAACTAAGAACAGGAAGCGCAGGAAGAAATCCAGAATCTCTAAAAAAATCAGATCTTAAAGCTGGAACACCTTCAGAATTAACAGGCATAACCCAGTAGTAATAAGACTTTCCTGGTTCAATAGCAAAACCCTCTCTAATTTCTACACAATCACTAAACTCGACATCCTCAACATAGCCAGTAGGCTGAACAACCAAACCAACATCTAAAATATGGCCATAAGTCTGAGCTACTGCGTCCAAAACTTCAGCTCTTCTAACAATATAACGAGAAGCAGACTTAATCTTTTTCCATTTAACAATAATAGTCTCACCAGAACCAGGAATATTTCCCTTAGAGGAAATAACTTTATTTCCATCATACGAAGGCTGATATGTTCCTGTAGTAGTAGTCTCAGTCTTTGCAATCGACATTCTACTCTCAATACCATTATGTTTAACAGAGGTAATCCTATAAGAATACTGCTTTGACTGAGAACCAGACATATCAATTTTATCTACGAAGAAAAAACCTTTAGAATCCGCTTCATTAGATTCTCCTATTTTTTCCCAGTTCTCAGAAGTATCAGAATCAGCTCTATAAATATTATATTTTACAGCAGATTTAATACCATCCCAACGCAACGTAATCTTACCAATTCCTGGTTCAATGCGCCAGTCAATACTTGGAGGGTTCAGCTGACCTTTCAAAAAACCAGCAGCCAAAACAGAATGATCTGAATCATCGCCATACTTTGGCAAATAATCAAATTTTTCTATTTTACACCCAAAAAAAGCGAGTAATGATAAAAAAACAAGAATTTTTCTATTCATATTATTTTTCCTCATCTTTAGATTTTAAGAAAGTATCAAAACCACTGCTTTCAATAAATTTTAAAATACCACCTCTCAAAGTATAAGGTCTCTCAAACGGGTCTCCAACAGTTGGCTCAAATCTGATTATTAGCGCAGTCTCCACTCTGCTCACTAAGTATTTTCCTTCTCTAACTATATCTTGCTGCCCATCTTCAAAAATCGTCCACGTGAAAACACCCTCATTAGCATCATTGACCTCAAGAACTAAAACTTCAGTAATAACTCTATCACCATCAACTTTTGGACATTTCCAAGTACCTACAAGAGGTGCAGGATTGGTATAACACCCCATAAACATCACTGTTGCCGCAAACAAAGCAACAATCCCTAACAATTTTTTTTTCATTAAATTCCTCCTAGAATTAATCATAGATGTATAATATTCGCTTTTACATTATCAAAGAGGAATTTAAAATTGTCAACAAAGCAGTTTTTCAAAATATTCGTTTAACAAACAAAAATTAAAAAATTAAGGAATTTTTAACAAAAGAGAGAAAATAGGGATTTTTTGAGCCAATATTTTTTCACATCAAACTAAATTCTAAGAAAAAATTAAATATCTACAATAACTCTACAAAATGTTTTGCATATTAAAAAAGCTATATTTTAATCTTCCGCAAGACAAGTTTTCTTAAGATCTTGCCAACACCTCGATGCATAACTCCTGTTAAAACAGAGAAAAAGCAGCTCTCAACAAAGAGAAACTGCTTCAAAAATTAATAAATCTATTGAATAGCAAAGATCCGACTAGCTAAATGAGACCACCCTTCAGCGGTTTTATAGGCATCAAGGCTTGTAGCAGGAACATAGATATTCACGAGATTATTCAAACATAAATTACGATCACTTCCGCCAAATGACCTTTCTACAAAAGGAGGATCTTCGGCGTAAATCGTTAAATTTCTAAGAGAGGACAAACCATTAAATGAATATTTAGAAATTTTAGAAATTGTGTCAGGTAGAACAAGACTCTCTAAATTTCTATGCCCAGAAAAAGCAAAAGGAATAACCTCATCAATCTCATAACCACCAAGGGTTGGCATAACAAAAAGACTAGCTAGGTCATTTAAAGCTCCACAAACCATGTCAGCTGAATACGCAATACCAGCAGCGTCGAATACTGGAGAAGCCGAATCGTTTCCCGAAAATGAAACTGCAACATTTCCGTTCTCATTTCTTATAAATATAGAATTTTCAAAACCTGTCTGTAAATGAAAAAATCCAGAGTTCAGGTACCTGATATCAGAAGAAACAATAGCTGCCCACATATTATTAAAAGTATAATACCCAGGTTGAGAAGGACCTCTATAAGTAATTGAACTCACATCCTCATAAGTAGCATAATATTCTGGATTATTTAAACCATCGCCAAATTCGTCTGAATAAATAATCCTTGTACTTCGTAATTTTAGAAGATTAGCAACTCCATACCTGAAAGTAACATCAACCTTTACATAGCTCTCCCAAGCCCATTTGTAATTGAAAACTCTAACATTAGCCCTCAAATTATTTGGCTGATTTCTGTCAAACACCATTGAGACATTCTCATTCATAATTTCACCTCGAGAGTTAGACGAAGAAAGTTCCACAGCTTCGTAGTATTTATAATAATCATCTCCAAATTCCGCCTTAAGCAATTCAATCATCTCCATCTCAGGACTCTCGTACTGAGAATAATTATCCATTATCTTTCTAGCACTAACCCCCACCTTCTCCAACCTAGCAGCCTCCTCAGCAGAAAAAACCTTCTCGCCAATTTGAACAGCACCATACTCACCACAAGCGAACAGAAATACAAGCATCAATATAATCAAACATTTTTTCATATAAACTCCATATTTTATATTACAACATTTTCACAAATACTCCCGACTCTCCTTAGAGAGTCGGGATAACTTATCAACCATTATAAAAAGACTTTTTACTAGGATCGAATCCATAATAGATATGCATATTACTCTTGTACCCAGTACCCTTGCCACCTTCATACTGAGGCATTGTGGGCCATTGCTCAATTCTTCTTCCAAAATTTATTGTTGTATAAAAATTCTTATCACCAGATTTAGTCCTATAAGTGTTGCAAATAGTATGAGGAAATCTTATTATCGAAGAGCCTTCTTGACGAATCTCTACAAAACCACCTTTTGTTCCCCTCTGATAGATTCCTTCATACAAATCAATCGAAGCCAGCAAAGTGCCCGAATAAATCGGAGTTTCGAATCGAAGAGGAATAGTAATTCTAGAATTTTCTCCCAAAACAACAGACAAATCGAACTTATTATCAGGAGTATCTATATTCAACAAAAAGCCTTCCCAATCTGAATAATCAATTATCCATCCTTCTCCAGCACCCCCTAAAGGAGACATTGTAAAACTCGCAGTAAACCCTAGATACCCAGAAACTTCTCCATCTAATTGAGTTGGATTAGTTAAAAGATAAGGAGTTGAATCAAAATCACCATAATGAGGAGGCCAAATCAATCCCCACATCCTATTAAACGCACATTCCCTGAGAAAGAATCCCAAATTAGCAAAACTAATATCAGAAAGTGCTGGCCATCCTTGATCTGAAACAGAAAGACTGTCCCAAGAAGAATCCCCATTTTTCCACCTAACAACCAATTCATAATTAGATTTAACTGCACGATTCATATCAAATGCTTTTTGTCGAACAATATCTTTCCAAGCTTCACGATCCCACCACCTATAAGAAAAGATAGGATATTCTGGATCTGTAATCTTTGACTCATCAGCATTATAATCAACTAAATCATCCAAGTATTCAAAATTCTTTGCTAAAAGCATAGCTCTTGTAATTGGAATAATCTCAGTATAGACTTTACTTGGAACTCCTTTTTTAGGAAAATTTCCTACTATAATATCATCTGTTGGAAACCTCATCGGATTCATCACTGCAAGCTTTCCATCAACCCCAGCACTTGGTCCGACATAAACATCAACCCCATCTTCATAACCATAACCCGAAGTCTTGACAATCTGAACCTCAAAAAAGTTATAAAATTTCTCAGCTATCAAAGTTGGACCTTCTAGATTAACTGTAAGATTAATATCTTCCAGATATTTAGAATTCTTTTTGGTAGCAGAAATCGAGCCAGAAAACGGCATCATCTTCTCAGTCCTAACCTCAGCAATATTTTTTAGACCTTTCCAATCTAAGAACTCATCCGTCTCAGCAGAATCAATACTTTCAGTAGAGTATTCAGGATAATTAGCAGCTAAAGGAATAATTTTATAGTAATAGTACTTTCCATCCGCCACGTTAACAGATTCATCCACAAGAGATGTAGACAGAACATATTCGGAACCAAGAACTTCCCAACCCAAGGCAAACTCAGAGGTAAAATTTCCCAAGTCATCTTTAGCTGAGTAATCAGCAATTGGCTGATCATAAGGACCTGATTTCCATATTAAATACTTCTCTCCACCCAAAGGCTTAGTCCAAGCTAAAGCAACACACTCTGCATCAAGAATTGCATAAACTCCAGCAAATTCAGCAGGTGCTGACAATGCATAACCTCTATGAACTTGAACATCATAATCAGAAAGAGCCCCCGGACCTGCGTCATTGATACCAGCAATTCGATAATAGTAAGCAACTCCTGGCTTTACATCAACATCTAAAAACGAATTCGTAGAAACACTTGCATATGGCTCGCCAGAAAATGGCGCTGTTGGATCTTCATTTCTAAAAATCTCATACGCAGACGCAGTCGGATCATTTATCCAAGACAATTCTATCCTCTCTGCCCTCTTACCTTTTGAAATATCCAATCCTCGAACCTTTCCAGGAACACCAGGAGCAAGAATACTTCCACTAACAGCCTCAGACCACTCTGTATATACTATAGAACTATAGTGAGCACGAATCTTGTAATAATAATTTCTACCAGGCTCCCTATCACCACCATCTGCCAAACTCCAATCAATATACTCAGTCGATAACCACGCCCGATTAAGAACATTGGTATCCATGCTTGGTGTTTCGTCAGGAGCATCCAACCTTGCGACCATGTAAAATTTAGCACCAAGAGCTTCATCCCAGTTCAAAATTATCCTGTTTTCATACTCCCTAAATGAAGCGGTAAGCCCAAGAGGTCTAGTCAAAACATAACCAACAACCGAATAACTTAACATACTAGTTTTATTTGCATCACCTTTATCAAATACTGATTTTATAAAATAATGGTACTGCCGTCCTGGTTGCAAATCATAAAGATCATCATCACCAAGCACATCAATAAAACTTGTCCCTGTCAAAGGCATATCTAATTGAGTTAATCTTATCAACTCCCCTCCAACTTCCTGTCGATAGACTAAATAGGTAGCATCCACACCACCCACTACAACTTTTGACCACTGAACAGTAACACTTGTAGCACTTTCACCTTTAGTAGCAGAGATGCTTGTAGGATATGGGATATCAATGTCAATCTCTGGATCCCCCTCGACAACCTTAAAAGATGGCTCAAACCCTGTAATGTAACCATTCTCAACATCTCCCAATTCATCAGGAATAAACTTCTTACCACACGAACCCAAACATATCAAAGCAAAAAGAAGAAAAAACCATACAATACTTCTTTTCATAAAAAACTCCTTATTCAAGGCGGGAGAACCCCGCCATATAAATTACCACACCAAACTTTGGCTCTGTTCTCCAACATAATCAAGCCCATATGTAGCATCATCACCAGTATCAACTATGTCATAAATTCTTCCTGTAGAAAGATCACCAGAGGAGGTCTTTCTCTTAAGAACAACGCCATGTTCATGATGATTCCATCCTTTCTCTTGATTCTGGTCTCCCCACACATTTCCATAACTAATAATACATGGATAATTCAACCATAAACCTTCACTTCTTTCTTTGTAATGTTCACTGCCATCAGGATGCGCATACTTATTTGGACATCCAGAATCCCCAGCATTAGCATCACAATTCTTATAAATAAGATTTCCAGCTAATTTCAAGGTGTGATTAACTCCAGAATCTAATGTTCCATAATTCCAACCATCCTTAATCCTTCCATGAAGCTTGAACTGTCCAGGATATGCTCCACCAACCTCAAACCAATCCATCCAAAGACCATTGTCATGCTGATTAACAAACCCAGGATCTGTATAATTTCTTGTCCATTCATAACTTCTAGCTTCAGATCTGAAATGTGTTTCAGGCGATCCTCCGACAGTCTCAGCAACATAATAATCCTTGTTCTCTTCGAACATATACATATAAAGCATCATCCCTTTTAAACTAAAGACCCCTGTCTGAGAAGTGTAATTCACACCACTAACACCAGAACCAAAGTGATAAAGATCCCACACATTATTTCTAGAAGTATTAGCAACCGACCAAGAGCTAGAAGAGCTATACAATCTCCAGACTCGAAGTCCAGGAATCTGCTGATGGCTAGAATTTGTTCCATAATACCACTGGTTTCTGTCTATTGAATTAAAGTCGTGAGAAGATCCGTTGTACATCTCATAGTAACATCGGCGCATCTCATTTAAAACTCCGCTAATCCATTGCTCGTCAGTAATCGATTTAACACCTCGAATATGAGTATCCATCTCAGGACCTGGCATGTCAGGAGTAGGAGTTCCCCAACCATTATCAACCTTACTAACAACAGGAACTAATTTGAAATAATAATAACCTAACTCAATAGGAGATCCATTGAATGTTGTTACTGAATAACTCATATCATCGTTGTTGTTAAATCCTGTGGCACTTATCCTTGCAACCGATGGGTCTGCCCCAAAGCTTGGGTCTAGATACGCGATATATAATCTGTAATAGTCGACCCCTCCGATATGTTTCCAAGTAAGACGAATCTCTTCTGTCAAGCCATCGCAATCTTGGGTAGCCAAGGTTGTAGCCAAAGAAACCTTTGATGGACGATTATATAGAGCAAGAACCTCTCTCTCAACACCCTCACAATTATTTCGATTCAACGAAACAACCTTATAAAAATATGCACCAGATGGTAGATTTGGATTGCCATTGTTTAACTCTGAAAAAGTCAAAGTCGAATTAGCTGATTCAGTGATTGTTGAAACTGGAGCACCCCAAATTGTCTCAGCCCCTTGGAGCTTTTTAGTTCGATAAACCCTGTAGGCTATAATCGCATCATCAGATGGATTAGTTGTCAAACTATTCCATGTCAATTCAATATGGTCTGTAACATTAGAAAAATCACCATTCTTTCCTGTTACCGCAGGGCTATTTAGAACCGGGCTAAACCTCTTCCAGTTATCAGGATTTGCATCGCCGTCTAAATCGTCCAAATTAGGGGAAAGCACATCAGCGACCACAGCATACGCCTTAACAACATAATCATTTCCAGGAGTCAACCCTTCAAAAGTCTTACTTGTTACACCTCTATCAGAGATATCTTCGAAAGATTCTGATCCGCCAGGAAAATCCTCGACTAAAACTATTCTAATAGCGAAATTAGAATCAGCAGAATTCAAACTTGAAATATCCCAAGTAACAAGAGCGCTATCGCCATTTTCGCCGTCATCACCACCACTAGCTGGAATTCCAAAATTAGATACTGAAATCTCAGGAGAAGCTACAATATAGTTAAAAATATTATTTGACTCATCTATATAACCCTCTCCGCCAAGACTCAAGGCCTGAACGCTATAATAATATCTCACAAAAGGAACAACATCACTATCAATAATTTTCCATTTATTTTCCCCAGCAGACATTACAGAAGCGCCTGTATCTGTCCAAGGATTTGACAGATTATCTGTTCTATAGACCCTGTATCCAGCTGCTCTCGGAACAGAAGTCCAAGAGACCTCTATAGAAGAAAAAGAGACTTCACTGTTAGTAAAAAGTTCCTCTGGAACTCCTAAGACATACCCAAAGTCCTCGATACTCGGAACAACCGCAACATTAGAGTCAGCACCATAGACAAGAACCCTAAAGATCAAATCTACTCCGACCTGTGTAGAAGAATCAGTAATCATAAAATCCCAGAAAGGATTACTAGGATCACTTAAGCTAGCTAAAGTTACCTCCGAACGACGAGAAGCATCAAACTCTTCTGACTCTGCACGCCACTCAACGTAATATCCACCAGCGTTATCAACCGGACTCCATGAAATTCTAATTCTATCAGAGAAGATTCCGTTTGAAGCAATTACATTTTCTGGAACAGACAATGTCTTTCCAGCTGCAAAGTCACTCCTTATACCCACGACACGATTATTTGCAACATCCAAAGCAACAGCTTGAACCGCATAATAATCTGTAACACCATATCCTGCAGCATCAATACCGACATCTGCATAAGTGTTGCTAGAACCTACCTCAAATTGAAACAACCCGTTTTTATAGATCTCAAATCCTAGTAAGGTCATTCCAGGAGGATTAGCATAAACATCCCAAGAGACCCTAACCTTATCTGCAAAGGAATCAGAAGCAGTAACACCAGTTGGCGCAGGAATGGATCCTGGCTCAACAATTGTACTTCCAAAGGCATCAGCTGACCATGCGCCAACCTCTCCACCTGCGTTCAAAGCACAAACAGCAATATTGTAAGAATTTCCAAGAGGAACAGTAAACTCACAACTCAAAGAATCTCCACCTAAAACCTCAACTACATCTGGGATATTATGAGAACCATCAACAAGAGTAGCCCTAACACGATAAGATTCTGCTCCCAAGACCTTAGTCCATCTTACAACAACCTTATCTGTAAAAGTACCATCACTAGCAAACACAGACTCTGGAGAGCCCAGTAAGTATCCGAAATCAGAAGGACAAAGAGAACTCTCATTCCCATGACCATTGAAATAAAAGGCACTCACAAAATAGTAATAAACCTTGCCAACCTCAACACTCTCATCAAAATATGAGTTTGTATCAGAAGCAAAATATCCAACCCCTTGGATAGGCGCAGAATCAATCTCACTCCTATAAATTCTATATTCTGTAAAAGCAGGATCGTCAACATTAGACCATGTCAAGTTAATCCCTGAGCCAACAACAGCCTTCGAAACCTCTAAATCGCTAGGAAATCCTCTAGTCATCACAGTTACGATATTAGAATCATCACTACTTGAAGAATTAGAAACAGCTCTTACACTATAATAAAATTCAGACCCCTCAGCAGCAAACTTATCAATAAAAGAGGTCTCATCAGTAATATCTCCAGAAACCTGAACAAAATTCTCCCCATCAATACTTCTAAAAACCCTATACGAAACATTATTAACAAAAGCAGGAAGAACCTCTAAAGGATCCCAAGAAAGTCCAACACCTTCAGAACTAACAGTAGCCTCCAAATTCTCAGGAGCTCTGACAGTTAAACCTAGAGCATCTACAGACTTTCCGCCCTCTTTACCATTTGAACCTATTACCGAGACTTTAAAATAATATAGCCTTCCAACAACCAAACCATCCTTCTCCATATCTTGTAATTCATCTTTTTCACTAAAAAAAGTAAAAGTATAAGACGGCGGATTAGAAGGATCTGCATCAAACGAATACAGAGGCATATACCCAGAAGTCTCAGAACCGCTCTGATACAAACAGTAACTCTCAGCACCATCAACCCGAGGGATTGTAACAACAATCTTATCACGAAGCTGATCGGTTGTAGCCTTTGAAGCAATCAAATTATACGAAGCAGGCGGACATAAGGCATCTGAAGCAATTGATTCGCCTCGAGAAGCTGGAAAAGAAGACTTACTCTCAACAGAGCCAAACCTTGCCGCAATTTTATAATAGTAAGAAGTAGGCTTATCATCTATCACAACAGCAGCATCATCTGTGTAAAATCTCTGCCCCGGAGCAATAATATCACTCACAACCTCAAATCCATCGTTCATTCTGGTACTTCGATAAAGAACAAACCCACTAGGCTCAATACCCAAACCAAAATTTGGATATTGCCAAGAGACATCAATTCCTCCACCATCTTTACCCTGAGAACATACAACTTCTCTAGGAAGACCAAACATAAACCCAGTATCAGAAGCATTCACCTCAACTGAACCACCACCCATTGAATCATGCCTGTTATGAGGAACAACCCAGTATCGATAAATCAAACCATCTTCAAGTCCATAAGAAGATTCTTGATCCCTAAACTTAAGTCGAGATGCCATAGCATCAGTTGGAAAAAACTTATCGCAAACAACAACAGCTGCAGAAACATCCTCTCCTGCAACCGCTCTCCAAATCTTGTAATATGAAGCACCAGAAACCTTATCCCAAGAGATTTCAATAGTAGAACTAATAAAAATCGAACTATTAAACTCAGATTTTACAAATCCAGCTCCCTTGCTCACAGAGACACTACCAGCTAAAGTCCTGGAGGAAAAATCCTGCTTAGAGACAGCAACTGAAGCAACATTCGAAGGATAACTCCTTGTTCCTGCAGAATTGATCGAAATAACCCTGTAATAGAAGATTTTAGATCCAGAATCTCCCAAATCAATCGACTCTTTGTGCTCCCTAGCTTCGGTCTCTAAAATTTCAACAAATTCACCAGGAGACCCACCATTATCATCAGCCCTTTCAACAATATACTTACTAGAATATTGAGCTAAATCCCAAGTAACACGCACAACATAGCCAGCCTCTTGAGATTGGAACGCTGCCTTAACATTTCTCGGAGGAAGAATCGCAACCTTCGCCAACTTTAAATAACCAACGGTCTCATAATCCGCACCAGAATTGGCAGTATTATCTTCGTCAGTCAGCTTCTCAAAAAAACTCTTCTGTTTACAAGCAAAAAGGGCGAACAAAACCAACAGAATAAATAAAAACTTTTTTTTCATATAAAAATCTCCTATTCTGCAGCTGCAGGCTCTTCTGCTTCGACAGACAACTTATAGTCAGAATACTTAGCCTTACCAAGCTCCTCAAATCCAAACCTTAAAGTATCATCTTTGATTTCTACATACATACTAAAGGAGTCTTCAGAATCATCTGGCTGAAAGGTAACCTGAGAATTAACCATTCCATAATCTATAGAATAATTTCCAACAGTCTCGCCAATAACAACACTATCTCTCTTTTGAACACGCTCAAATCTTCCATCTTCTGAAAAGTCAAAAGACTCGTAGATATTCACTCCAGCCTGATTAGTTGTGTAGACCCACTTCCCAACAATTCCCTTTTTCAATGCTCCACTGCATGAAAAGATTGCAATTGAAACTGAAACCACCAAAACCCACATTAAAATTTTTTTCATATATTCCTCCACATAAAAAAATACACCCATTGTATTTTAGCGCCACATAGAGAAACAGTCAAATTTTATTATATTAATTATTAAAAATATATGGTATTTTATTGAGAAGCCATTAATATAATAGCATTTTTCAAAAGAGATATATATAATTGCCACAATTTAATTAAAATATTAAAAAACGTTATAATATATAATTAATATTAAATCACTATTAAATTCTTTAACTAAATTTAATCAAATTTATCAATTACAATGAAAAAAATTAAAGAAGATTCTTATATTAATTTTAAAAAAGGGTAAATTATCTAATAATCTACCCTGCTACAGACAAGTTTTTAACAAACGATTTCAACTCCTCAAGCGAATCAGGAGACTCTGTTAGACGCTTGACAATTGCTGAGCCAACGACACAGGCATCGCACGACGTCGCTAAGGCCGCTACCTGCTGCGGCGACGATATCCCGAAGCCAGCAAGGACAAACTTCCCGCGTCGCCTGATCTTCTGAAGAAAGGCTGTAATCTCCCCCGAAACCTGCGACTCTTGACCAGTAATCCCCGCCCGAATAGCAACATAGATGTAGCGCTGATCCAACGACAGGATTTGTTCAAGCCGACTCTCTTCTATACTAGGGAGAACTACTGCAACAGCATGAACCCCCGACTCCCGACAAGCCTGATAGAGCCCCGCATCATAATCAAACGGAAAATCAGGCACAATCAAGCCAGAGACACCCGAAGATTTCGCCTTTTTCACAAAATTCTCCACCCCGTAGGCAAAGACTAATCCAGCATAGGACATCACAAAGACAGGAACAATATATTTTTCGCGGATCTTCTCCACAAAATCAAACCCATCGGCAACGCGAAAGCCTTGCTCAAGAGCAACAGCGCATGCATCCTGAATCAGAACCCCATCAGCAGTTGGATCTGAAAATGGGAACTGCAACTCGATAAACGAAGCCCCTCCCTCGATAGCAGCCTCAACCGCAGCAAACGATTTCTCCATTGTGGGGAATCCCACGACAAAATGTGTCATTATTTTATTCATCAGCAGCCTCCTTTTTCAAGAACTCAATCCATTTTTCCCTATCTAACTCTTTTGCTGTAATAAAAATATCCTTATCACCGCTGCCAGACATATTAACGACAAGATTCTCACCTTTTTTCATAGTTGGCAAAATCTTCAATGCGTAGGCAGCAGCATGTGCAGACTCTAGCGCCATGAAGACCCCCTCATTGCGGGCAAAAATCTTAATTGCCTCAAGAGCCTGAACATCGCTAGCAGTAACAAACTCAATCCGCCCAGTTTCGCCACAAAACGCAAGCTGAGGACCAATCCCAGGATAATCTAGCCCTGCCGAGATTGAGTGAGTTGTCGCAACCTGCCCATCATCATCAAGCAGAAAAAGACTCCGATACCCCTGCACGACAGAGTCCCGCCCAAGATTATTCATCCTCGCTGCATGTTCACCAAGTAATTTCCCGCGACCACCAGCCTCCACCCCGATTAGATGAGGTTTTTTCTTTTCCAAAAAAGGAGAAAAAAAGCCAATAGCATTGGACCCGCCCCCAACACAGGCGACCATCTTATCAATTCGAACCTTCTGTTCCCTCGCCTGCGACTTGACCTCGCGTCCGATTATTGATTGGAAAAACCTCACCATATCTGGATAGGGAGATGGTCCGAGGGCAGAGCCAAGAAGGTAGTAGGTCTCGTCAAAAGAGGATGCCCAATCTCGTAGCGCCTCATTTACCGCATCCTTGAGAGTTCGTGAGCCTGATTTGACAGCCACAACCTCAGCGCCAAAGGTCTCCATTCGAAAGACGTTCGGGCGTTGCCGCTTCATATCGACCTCGCCCATGTAGACGCGGCAAGGAATCCCAAACTTTGCACAGACTGCGGCAGTTGCAACACCATGCTGACCAGCCCCAGTCTCAGCGATAATTCGCTTTTTTCCCATACGCTTAGCCAGAAGAATCTGCCCGAGGGCGTTGTTTATCTTATGGGCGCCGGTGTGGGCTAGCCCCTCCATCTTGATAAAAAGATTCCCACCGCCAAGGGTCTTCGAGAGATTCTCAGCAAAAAGCAGTGGCGTAGGCCTGCCAACATAGACCTTCAAGTAGTGTTCAAACTCTTTTCTAAAACTTTTATCCTTTGTAATATCTAGATACGCAGCCTCAAGCTCATCAAGCGGCTGTCTCAAGACCTCCGCGACATATCGACCGCCAAATTCACCAAAAAAATTATTATAATCCTGCATTTTTCAACTCCTTCACAAACAATTCAACCTTTTCGCGCGATTTAATACCCTTCGAAGCCTCCACCCCGGAGGAGAGATCTAACAACTCTGGCAGATACTCCCTGGAGATTGAGGCAATGTTAGATGGATTAAGTCCACCAGCAAGCCACAATCTGCGATACTCTGGTTCTAGCACCTGAGAATCTGGAGTTTGTCTGGCTGAGAACTCGGCAAGTGCAGATTCAGCAATTACCATGCCAGTTCCACCAGCTGCGTCTTTTGAAAAGGCGTCAAACAAGAGCCTCAACTTTGTCGAGCGCGGACTTGCCCCAGGACCAAGCCTTTGAACTTGATAAAAAGGCAGATCTGACTCGATACACTCCTCCAACGACTCATGCCCGTGAAATTGCACACAGTCCAACTTCCCCGCTGCGACTAACTCTCGCAACTCAGGATAATCCTGCGCCTGATCCACCACAACAGCGACCTTCAGCGCGTCACCCTCAGGCAAACTTGCGATAAAATCAAGCCCAACCTGTCGTGGCGAGGGTGCAAGGACAAAGCCAACAAGATCAGCCCCAGACTCCAAGGCAAGGTGATAATCTTCCAGATTCGTAATCCCACACAACTTTAGAAGATAATTTTTTGGGAAAAAATTTGAGTATAAGCTAGACCAGAATTTTCCCCGTCCAAGATTAGACTTAGCTTGAGTGGCAAATCTTGCAACAAGACCTGGATTGCGCGAGACTGCTGTCCCAGTTAGGATCCCAGCAAAACCACCAGAAAATGCAAGTTCTGCCTCATACTCAGTTGCAATCCCAGATTCAAAGACAAGCTGACACTCCCAATCAATCAAACCCTTGAGTTTAAACGGCAGAATCAGATCTGTGGTAAAGCTGCGCAGATTGCGGGAGTTTATCCCGACAAGGCGAGGCTTGACTGCCCTAGCCTTCTGGATATCCTGCAGAGAATGAACCTCGACAAGTGGGGTCAGCCCCAGCCCCAGGGCATACTCGTAGAGACTTGCAAGATCCTGTTCACTAAGAATTGAAGCAATAAGCAAGACATAATCAGCCCCGACACGGTAGCTAACATCAAGCTCCTCACGGTTAAGGATAAAATCCTTACGGAGAATTGGAATATGGGGAAAAGTTTTTTTTATCAGCCGCAAATACTCAAGAGATCCGCCAAAAAAATCAGGCTCAGTCAAGACAGAGAGAAGACCAGCCCCGGAATCGATGTAACGAGCAGCTAAGTCAAGGGGATTAAACTCCTCGACAATGATGCCCTCCGACGGTGAGGCCTTTTTCACCTCAGCAATAACGAATTTCTGGGATAAAACCTTCACTGGCTCACCGACAAGCCGCCTCTCAGGAACAGCACAGCCAAGAGTCGAACCATAGTTAGCAAGCAACCGCATCTTATTTTCAACAATTTTAACCAAGATATCTTCCATCTGACTATCCAATCCTCTGAGATTCTCTCAAATCCCGTAGTTTGATCAAAGTCTCTGCGACTTTACCAGAGGAAAATCCTTCGCGCGCCATCTTGTAGCCCTCAAGGATTGAACAACTCTGCCCAGCAATGTAGATTCCAGCGCCAGAGTTCAGACAGACCGAGTGGAAGATTGCCTCCTGTTTGCGGTTAGCAGGCTTGCCGTTTGAAAAAGCCAACTCCCTAGCGATTGCAACAGCCTGTGCAGAGTCATCGACTGACAAATCTGACAGCTCGTAGTGGGAGATTCCGTAATCTGCTAGCTCCAGGACCGACTCGGTTGCAACACCGTCAATTAACTGGGTCAAATGGGTAGGGCCGGTAACTGAAATTTCATCACTTCCATCAAAGCCATGCACCACGAGGATACGCTCTACACCCAGAGAGCTTGCAGCCTCAGCCACGATTCGAGCCAGTTTTTGGTCATAGACTCCGATTAGCTGATATTTTGCACCAGCTGGATTTGACAGTGGACCAGCTAGATTGAAAATCGTCTTTACACCAAGAGCCTTGCGCACACCAGCTGCGTTTTTCATTGCACAATGGTATACAGGAGCAAACAAAAAGCAAAAATTTGCCTGATCCAGATACTCAGTCGCAAGCAGTGGATCTGCCTCAATATCCATCCCCAGTGAATGGAAGAAATCAGAACTACCGCTATTTGATGAGACCGATCTATTTCCATGTTTAGCAGTCTTGATGCCAAGCGATGAAGTTACAATTGCAGCAAACGAGGAGATATTAAAATTACTAAACCCATCTCCGCCAGTCCCGCAGGTATCAAGCAGAGGCTGATCATAGTAGATCTTCTTGCTCTTGTTGCGCAATGCCTTACTCACACCAATTATCTCATCAGCTGTGTAGCCTTTCATGTTAAGACCAGTCAGAATCCCAGCGGCTAGCTCTTGCGCGACTGCCCCATCTGTCAACTCATCCGCAAAGTCCTCAGCCTCAGCCACGGTTAGATCCTTGCGGTCGAGGATTTTTTTATAGATATCCTTTATCTGGTTAACATTACGTTTATATTTAAGAAAATTTTTTAAAATTTGGTACCCAGACTCAGAGGCAATCGACTCTGGATGAAATTGAACACCCTCTAGCGGATATTCCTTGTGTCGTAGACCCATAATCTCACCATTTTCGTCAAGGGCAGTAACCTCTAGCTCTGGAGAAAAACTTCCTGGCTCGACAACAAGTGAATTATACCGAGTAACCTCGATTTTATTTGGGACATTGCGAAAAAGCCCCTTTGAATCGTGATCTATCTTCACAACCTTTCCATGCATTATGTGGGGCGAATTTATAATTTTTCCCCCAAAGATATGGCCGATAGCCTGGTGACCAAGACAAACTCCGAGGATTGGGACTTTTTTCATAAAATGACGAATCACCGCCTCGGAAATTCCTGCATCCTCTGGGCGACCTGGACCTGGCGAGATAATAATCCCCTGCGGGTTCAGCGCCTCAAGCTCCTCGATGCTAATCTTATCGTTGCGAATAACTCGAATCTCAGATTCTGTCAACTCCGAGAGATATTGAAAGATATTATAAGTAAAAGAATCATAATTATCGATTATAACAAACATATTTCCTCCTATGGATTACAAACCACTCTAGAGCTCGATTCCAACTGCTAAGGCTGTAGCTCGCAGCTTCTCATTTGTCTCTTCATATTCACGCTCTGGAACAGAATCAAGTACAACCCCGGCTCCAGCCTGCAAAATCATTGTATCACCTAATTTTAAGCAACTTCGTATTGTGATACAAGAATCGAAATTCCTTTTTGCATCAAAATAACCAGTCAAGCCAGCGTAAAACTCACGTTTTTGATCTTCTAGTCGGTCAAGAACACGCATTGCCATGATCTTTGGCGCACCAGAGACTGTTCCAGCTGGAAAAGTTGCCCGAATAAGCGAAGCCGAAGATTTCTCTGGACTGACCATTCCGACAGTCTCAGAGACAATATGCATAACTTTAGAATATTTCTCAATCTTCCTGAAGTTCTGAACCTCGACAGAACCACTAACACAGACCCTTCCAAGATCATTTCGGGCAAGATCTACAAGCATCAGATGTTCCGAAGCCTCTTTCGCATCAGCAAGTAGCTCTTTTTCCAGCGCTAAATCCTCAGACCTCTCCTTACCTCGCCGCCTAGTTCCAGCAATCGGCCGCATCAAGGCCTTTCCATCTTCGACCTTTAGATGAACCTCTGGGGAAGAGCCGAAAAGCTGAAACTCCCCGAAGTCGATAAAAAACATATACGGCGATGGATTTGCTACTCGCAAATTTTTATAGGCCTCAAACGCGGAGAGCTCAGTCTTAACCTTCAGCTTCCGTGAGACAACTGCCTGCAAGAGATTCCCGCAGATAATCTCGCCCTTGACAGCCTCAACCTTTTTGACAAAATCCTCCATTGCAACATCTTCAACAACAGTCGCGGGAAAATTCGATTTTTTTTCAATCAAATAGTTAAAATCAAAATCATTAACTCGCTCAACAAGTAGATCCACAAGTGACTGAACCTTTTTCATCCCTGAAGCTGTGCTAGAGTAATCAACGCCCACAATATGCAGAGTATCAGTGTAATGATCAAAGACAAGATATGCATTCCCGAAGAGGAAGACCCCATCGCCAATACCATCAGACTTTTTCCTATCATCTAATCCAACACTATCACAGAGATTCGCAAACTCATAGGATAAAAACCCAATTCCACCTGCTGGAAATGGGAAATCCATATGGTCAAAACCAGCAGAAATCGCCTCGCAGTAATCAAGAATATCTCCGCGCCCCTCAATTCGCTCCCAGCCGCTACCCTGAACCTTCACCAACTCATCACCCCGCTGCACAACTCGAAAAGCCTCATCGACCAGCATCAACGAATACCGAGACTTGCCCTTCTCAAACGAGGCAGATTCAAGGATAGCCTTAGCCCCAAGCTTCTGAAAAAGCCCAATCGGCGTGTACTTCTCTACCCTGATACTTTTGACATAAATATTCTGATTCATAAGCAACTCCTGCAAACTGCAATTAAAACCGACCCGAATTTCTTCGTTCAACCAAGACAACGATTCTATCTATAGAAACGTTTCTATACATAAGAACATAATATTTTTTTAGATTTCTGTCAACTGAGAAAAGCGGAATTTTTATAAAAAAAAAGAGGATAATGCTAGGTGGTGCTTCGCACAACAGGTGAAATACGCTAAAACATGAAAAGTAAAAAAGCTGGAAGCGTCAAGCTGCTTGTCGCCTGTGGCTAACTTTCCTGCTTGCCTTATCCTACGATAAATAGTAAAATATCAGTATGAAGACAAAATACCCTTTTGGAATTCAGACTTTTGATGAAATTATACAGAGAAACTACCTCTATGTTGACAAAACTCCATACATATACAAAATGGTTAGCGAAGGTAAGTACTTTTTCCTCTCCCGCCCTCGCCGCTTTGGTAAGTCGCTAACTTTGTCGACAATTGATGCTATTTTTTCAGGGAAAAAACAGCTCTTCACTGGGACATTCATGGAAACTGCAGAGTGGGATTGGGAGACATATCCAGTGTTGCGATTTGATTTTAGTATTTTTAGCGAGAGCCACGAACCTGAGATTCTTGAAGACTCAATATCTAGTAGAATTAAGACCCATGCACAAAATTTTAACATTACCTTAGAAAAAACTCGCTACGATGAG
>JAFGXN010000015.1 GCA_016936615.1 Spirochaetales bacterium
ATTAATTCTCGATAATCAGTAATTGCATTTTTTTCTAATTCAGGAATGATTCGACCCCTCATGGGAAAAAATTTCAAATCATTAATTCTTTCTTCTATATCTTGAATTAACTTTAAAATAAACTTAGATGATATGTTTTCATAATAATCTAGAATTTCGATTAAATCTTGTTGAGCTAATTCTGTAAAAATAGGGATAAACTCATCACTCTCCAATTCCATATTTCCTTTTTAGCTCGCCTATAACTTTATCTGCTGGAATAATCTTGCCATTATCGATATCTTGCTCAGCTAATCTAATAATTTTTAATAAGTTAAAGGCATCTTGCATCTCTTGATACGAATTAATATCAACAAGCACCGCCTTAGCCTCCCCATTTTGCGTAATAACGATAGGATTTCTATTTTCTGCAACATATTCTACCATCTCAGAAGCATTAGCTTTTATATATGAAATAGGTTTTATATCATGTTTAATATTTATAGACATTTTAGTCTCCATGTGAATTGATAGTAGCATACAAAAACTGCAGTGTCAAATTCAATACAATTTTCCTGCATATTACCCTTACAATCCATATCCATTTCGCATCAAGTCATTCAATCGTGCAATAAATCTTGCAGCTGGAGCACCATCTACGAGATCATGATCTACAAGAACTGTTAATTCTTAACAACTACTTTCAGAATATCAGCCCTCTCTCTATTCAAAATTAAAGGCTTTAAGGTCGATTCAACCTGCTCTACTTTGTCAGCATATTGGCTATCCAAAAGAATTAGATAAGAAATATAATTTACAGTTGTGCGCTTATCTGGAATATCATTATAATTCACTATTAACTCTGTTTTACTATAATTAGACTGAGAATCATTTTTATACGCGGGAGGTATTTCACCGCTATCCCCTGGAGGACCTTCAGGAATCATTGAGTCACCAGAAAAAGATTCATTTGAAACTTTTTTACTGATAGCATTCTCTCCATACTGAAAATGCACAACAGAATAAATTTCACCATCTTCAATGCCATAAGACTGCAATATTTCATTTGCAATCTCCTTATTCAAATAGACCTCATCATTAGAAAACTCAACCGCATTATCATCAACGCATGAAACAAAAACCGAAAAACACACAAATAAAATAATTTTTCTCACATTATACCTCATTGAACCCCGTAATTTATCTCTTTTCATAGTACCAGCCAAAGATTATCATGTCAATTTCAAAAAAATTAAGAACTCTTCAGAAAAGCTAGAAACTCAACTGGAGATTGCACTGGATAAGAATGGTAATCACTTTCATCAGCCTGCTCAGGAGATATAACGCCACTCAACTCCTGAACTAACGGAGAATACGCAGGAAGATCTTGAGCAACGGTAAAATTCTCAAAATAATCCTCAACAAGCTTCGAAACACTAGAATTATGCTGTTTCGCATACAATTTAGCTTTCTGAATCAAAGATTGATCTAATTTCAAAGTCAGCTTGGCATCCATTCAAGCCTCTATACGTATAAAATAACACGATTAGGACGTGTTATCAATAAATAATAAAAGTTAATTTAAATTTGATTTTTTAGGATTTCGGAAATATCCGAGTTCAGAGCTGGAAGTTTGCTACAAACTATTTGCCATATTTCTTCAATATCAATTCCGAAATAGTCATGAGCAATAATATTTCTCAAACCTTTGATACTTGACCATGAAATATTACCATATTTATCACGAAAATCATCGGATAACCTAGCAACAGACTCTCCTATTGAGACAAAATTCATTAGAACAGCATCTTTAACAAGAGAGTTTTCTTCAAAATCTTTTAGTTTATTAATATGTTTTGTATAATCAATGATTTTCTCTATAGATTCTTTAATGTCGATAATATTTTGCAAATCTTTATTAAGCATAAATCACATCTGTAAAGATTGTATCTTTAATCCTCGTTTTTAAATATTTTTTTCTTGCAATATCAGTTTCTTTATCGAATTTTTCCTTAAAAATTCTTCTCAACTCTTGCTTGATCTCATAAATATCTTCAACATTATCGTCAAATTCAATGATAAGATCTATATCACTTTCAGAAGTCTGCTCACCTCTTGCATATGATCCAAAAATACCAATTTCATTGATGTGAAAAGCATTTTTAAAATATTCTTTATTACATCTTAGGAACTCTAATAAAATTTCTTTATCAATAAAATTATCCTGCATATTTCCTCCACTGATACAATTAATTTTACATCTTAACGACAATATTGACAAGGCAAATTCTAACCAATCTTCTTCTTGTCTATCAACTGACCGGTAACGTATTTGTGGAGAATGCTTTTGATAAAAGTCTGATATTTCAACCCCTCCTGATCTGCCATTTTCTTAATCAAATCAAGCTCAGATTGATTAATCCGGATATTCATCTTAGTCTCTTTAGCTAGAAAATTTCGAGCAGCTTCCTTAAGCTGCTCCTGCTCCTCTTCTGTGGGAACACTCTTTATTGCCTCGGGGCTATTAAAATCTTCGAGTAGCTTTTTTTCTTCATCATCAAAATTTAAATCCATATATCAAAATACTACCATGTGCGCACTTTGTCAATTTCTTATACATAGAAATCTGTTTATAAAGATGGATATTTCTCTCCTAACTTCTTCTCCGAAGAAACAGTCAAGGCTGACAGAATGTCGGGGAAACCTGCATAATAGCATATAAACAAGCAATTTCATACATATAAAATCCAATATTAATGCATACAACAAGCATATTTCATATGCATAGCATATATAAGACCGTTATTATGCATATAAAAAAACATTTGAATGCATATAATAATCATAAAATATATGCATAACCCAAAACTTCGCGATCTTCGCTGCTTCTCGTGAGCCTTTTTCTCTCAGTCAGTTTGCAAACTGACCGGAACAGAACTACCCACGCAGGTTGTTATAATTGTATGAGGCTTCGCCTTCAATAGACGTGCCTGCTGGCAATGCTTCGCATTACCCTCGCAGGTTGTTATAATTGTATGAGGCTTCGCCTCATACAATTATAACTTAAAGTTATTTTATTCCTTCCCACTGCATTTGGTTTTTATGTTAAATTAATATCAAGGAGTTAATATGAAGGTTCTGGTTTTGAATGGTAGTCCTAAGGGGAAGTTCAGTGTGTCGCTGCAGACTGTGTTGTTTCTGGAGAAGAGATTTGGCGGCGATAGTTTTGAGATTATCAATGTCGGGCAGCAGATTAAGAAGTTTGAGCGGGATTTTGCAGGGATTGCTGAGGCTGTCGAGACTGCGGATCTGATTCTTTTTGCTTATCCGGTGTACACTTTTCTTGTGCCGTATCAGTTGCACCGTTTTATTGAATTGATTAAAGAGCATGGAATCAATTTAAATGGGAAAAAAGCAGCGCAGATTCTTACGTCGAAGCATTTTTACGACATTACTGCGATGAATTTCATCGAGGAGAACTGCGCGGATTTGGGTCTGAACTATATCGGAGCACTCTCTGCTGATATGGATGATCTGCTTGAGCCTAAGGGGCAGAAAGAGGCCTTAGACTTCTGGAATTATGTCCATTTTTGTGCAGACAATAGTTTTTTCAGGAAAAAACCTCATTTCACTTCCACACAATCTCCCGCATATTCTGCATCTCTTCCGATTGCAGAAAAATCTCCTGGATTCGACACTGTAATCGTCACTAACGCACAGCAAGATCCGGCACTCGAGGCGATGATTGAAGATTTCCGCAGGACATTTGCTCACCCGACGCGAGTGGTTAATATTGCGGAATATCCATTCTCCGGCGGATGCCTTGGATGTTTCTCTTGTGCGGCTGACGGAACATGCATTTATAAAGATGGATTTGATAGTTTTTTAAGGGAAAAAATACAAAAAGCCGACTCAATAATCTACGCTTTTACGGTAAAAGATCACTCAATGGGCGCGACTTTCAAGCGCTACGACGACAGGCAGTTCTGCAACGGCCACCGAACAGTCACAGTCGGCATGCCAATCGGCTACATCGTCAACGGCGACCTGACCAACGAAACCAACCTCCGAATGCTAATCGATTCCCGCAGCGAAGTCGGTAACAATTTCCTCTGCGGCGTATCCACCGACAAACAATCCATCGCCCAGCTAGCACGCACCACCGAATACGCCTTGATGCATCGCCCACTGCTGCCTCAAAACTTCTACGGCATCGGCGGCAAAAAGATTTTCCGCGACCTAATCTACCTGATGCGCGGCCTCACCAAAGCCGACCATAAATTCTACAAGAAACAGGGCATCTACGACTTCCCTCACAAGCGCAAACTCTACACCTTCAAGATCCAACTACTCGGCGCCATGATGGCTATCCCGCAAGTCAAGACCAAACTGCGCGGACAAATGAACGAAGCCATAATCAAGCCGTATCAGAAAGTGATTGATGGGAAGTGATGAATTAACAGGAAAAGATGCACATGAAGTCTTGAAAAATCTAATGACAAAATGAAATCACCTTGACATACTCTAATAATTTCCTTCTAAATTTCATTTACCCTTATTATAAATCACTTTTCCATACAAAATCTCTTCGACATTCCGGCGACCATCAATGATGCTCACGATATAGATATGGGTATCAGAAATTTTATAAAAAATTCTCCATGGAGCTTCAATCAGCTCTCTAAAATCAAGGATTCCTATATTAATCAATTCAGGAACAGTTCTGCCTGTTTCAGGATAGTTAAGTAGAATTTCAACTTTTTCAATTATTCTATTATATATGTCAAATGCTATCGATTTTCCAGATTTTTCTTTGACATATGCAACAATATTGTACAAATCGTTACTTGCATCTTGCGACCATATAAGCTCTTTTTGCATATATTACCCTAGCAATTTATTTATCTGATTTTTAACTTCATCATGAGAAACAACCTTTCCAGCAACAATCTCCTGATCTCCTATCGAAATCACTTTCATAAGATTAACAGCATCTATAAGTTTTTGATAAGATTCAACATCAATTATGACTGCTTTTGCTTCGCCGTTTTGAGTTATTACAAAAGGATTCTTATTATCTTCTACTTGTCGTATAATTTCTGCAGCATGAGATTTTACATATGATATAGACCTTATATCATTTTTTAGATTAAACATAAGCACCTCCAATAAAAAGATACTATAGTTTCGCAAACAGGTCAATATTCAGACCTAAATTAAGAACCAAGTTATGAAATTCCAACAACATTTTCAAGATTAGTCATTTGAATAGAAAGTTTTTCCGGATCCGCCCATACACCAGATCCGTATAGCAGATTTTATCAAGAATACCAGCCTTATCAATATTGTTCAGACTGCAATCAGCCATGAAAAAAATACATCTTATCCCAACCTGTAACTCATCAAAAAAATCAGCAGCTGCAGCAGAATATACTAATTTGAATTTGATTTAATTTGTAATTGCTTGTCGAGGTCGATAATAATGCCAGTTCGTGTGACCTCTAAAATCTTCCCTCTAGCCCCATTATAACTATAAACAACAATAACTAGTTCATTATTGCTTAGATCGACAATATTTAAATATAGACAACTATCATCACATGTCTGTCCAATAACAACACCATTTGTTGGAGGTGTTTTATCAGCCGCATAGCTAAAGTTTACTATTAAGAAAAAGAAAATTAAGTTTGAGTTCGAAGAACTCAAACAGCCGACGTGGGCAGAGTACTCTCTGCCAGGAGGAAAAACGGTACTATTTTTTTCATTTTTGCTCCTTACGTTTATTAATTACTGCAACCGCCTGATGGATTCTAGCATATAAACAGGAGAAAAACAAGCTTGGATTATTCTTCGCGATCTTCGCTTCTTCGCGTGAGACATATCTTCATCCTTTTTTAGATATCTTTGAGTGAACTAAGTCTCAGATTTTTAGGTTGTTTGAATAACACTTCATGAGCCTACAATATATCTCTTCAGATAATCGTAACCCTCCGTAACACCATTGTCGAACAAATAATATGATTTTTCATATTGCTGTATTCAGCTTTCTGCTCTTCCCGATAATAAGGTAATTTTGTTCCTATTTACAATTTCTAGAAAAAAATAGCAATTTTGAAATAAATACGCAACCCCCCCCCTATTTTTTGAAGTAAAAAAACATTTTCGCTTTTTAATATATATAGGAGCTTTATATGAAAACAAATAGAAAAATTTCATTACTAATAGATATCTGTTTTAAGACAGTCTTCGGGGGCAAGGGAAGAGTATTCTCTGTTCAATCCACCAAGCTGGATGAGCGAAGATAAGATTTATTCGGAGGTTAGAGAATAAAATAGTTTGCTTATCAGTTTCTACACAATCTCTACTTCAGTCTATTTCTTACCTGATGAATTGGGCCTTCATATGAGCCAAGAATCTTGTATTCATCACTAAGCGTAGAAAGGTTAAACTCGATGTGAATTGAATCAACATCAGCGGAGATTATATTAATGGTTCCACCAGAGATTTGGGCTCGTGGCTTGGTTTGATTACCAAACTCAAAACGCATTTCTCCTATCCAAACACATGGGAGAGACTCAAGCTTTTGACTTCGAATTACTGGAAGTGTGCCAGGTAAAAGAATTGGAGTCGATTCGAATAGATTAGGTTTCTCATAAATCAATTCAACTTCAACTACTGCAAAACCGTTGAAATCTGAGAATATATTTGAAGAGGCTATTTTTACACCCTCTTCAACAAAATATATATTGTATACATAGACCTTTTTTCCAAGATGTCCAAAATATCTGCTATTAGAATCAACATTCATGTACACATAGCCAATCTCAAATTCCTTTGAATCCCTACTTGATTGTTGATCAAACAAAGCAATTCCAGATTCAGGCGCCTTATTAGTTTTACTGCAACTAATCGTAGCAACCAAAACAATAAGTAATAATAGATTTTTTTTCATTTTTTCCTCCTAGTATATTCAATTCTATGGGAAAAAAATCAAATTGCAATTATTTATAAAAGAGTCTCTGTCCCAGGGAGAAAAACAAGATTGGATTCTTCTTCGCTGCTTCGCGTGAGACATATATTATTTATCCCAATAAATCAATTTTATTTTTTTGCTACAGCGATTAGACGGCTGGCGTTGTTGTCGTATTTGTCGCCGTCGAGGTTGCCGTAAACTTTGATTTGGTCGAAGCCGGCTTCTGCGAGAAGGGTTTTGATTTCAAAGCTGCTGAATAGGCGGTGGGAAAATTTGTAGTCGAGTTTGTGGCCTTTTTCATCTATTATCATCCACCTATTTATGAGGCGGCGGAAATCATCTGCTATTTCGTATTCTAGGCAGATTACTTTTCCATCTTCTTCAAACCATTCGTCTTCTTTGAAATCTTTCATCAATAGTTCTTTGCCTATTGTATCGATTAGGAGAGACCCTCCAGGCTTGAGTGATTTGTAAAGTTGTTTGAGATAGATTAGATCTTCTTTTTCATCTTCGAAATAGCCAAATGAGGTAAAAAGGTTAACTGCTAGGTCAAAGTAATTTTCTCGTTTGAATTTTAATACATCGTTGTGAACAAATTCTGCTTTTAGTTCTAGATCTTCTGTTGTCTGCTTAGCAGCTTCTATGTATTGCTTGTTCAAGTCAACTCCGACAACGTTCATTCCTTTGCGGGCTAGTTCAATTGTGTGGCGTCCTGGTCCGCAGCATGAGTCTAATATTGTCGCGCCTTCTGGGATGTCTAATAGTTTGATAATTTTATCAATTTCAAAATATGCATTTTCCCAGCTCTGCCCTGCAAACATTAACTGGGCATAATTATTCCAAAAGTATTCATCTTTATACCAATTTTCTGTGTATTTCATTTATCACTCCGATGTAATTTATTGTTAGCTAAAAATTTATCTTTTCTTATTATACTAATCCACCAGAAAACTGCAAGGAAAATAAAACCAAAAAGGCAGAACTATTACTTGCTTTTTATAGCTTTAATATATAAAATTATACAAAATGTTTGAAGATAGGAAGAGATATGAATTTTATTATTAACAATAGAGGCTTGGTTTTTATTGTAACGATAGCGATTACGCTATTTTTCGGATTCTTTATTGCAACTAACTTTGAGATGGATTCTAGTATCACTGCTGTGTTGCCAAAAGATGATCCAGACTTTGTTTACAATACAGAGATTGGGAATGTTTTTGGGAGCTCAGAAGATGTATATATAAGCGTGGCTGCAAATGATAGTGTCTATAGTACTCAGGGGCTTACGTTAATTAGAGATATCCATCAGATGTTATTTGATATCGAGACTGAAACTAAAGAGAAATTTCTTGTGACTGAGAGTATCACAAGTATTAAGTCTATTGCGGATCAGGCTACTGCGCTAAATCCTAACGAGAAGATAAATTTTGAAGGTGAGATTAGCGATGAGACTGTAGAACATGTGAAAGCTCTGATCGAGAATAATCCTATTGCAAAAGGCAAGATTGTCTCTGAGCCGAAGTATTTTGACGAAGAGAATAACACAATTGATGTTCTTGCTGAAATCAACAGTAGATTTGATGATTATAAGCGTGATTATTTGATTGCTTATGATGCGGAGTATCAGGCGTATGAAGAGGCTGAAGATAAATCTGAGCTTTCTCGCCCTATTAGAAAGAGTGATTTGAAGATTCAAGAGGAGCTTCTCTCCATGGTAATGGAAGATTTAGGTCTTGTTGAGCAACATAAGATGACGATTATAACTGTTCCTACTGTCGGGGATGTGGGTTTTAATGATAAAAAGCTTGATGCTCTTGTTCAGAAGAATCTAAAGCCTCGAATTAAGGAGCTTAACGAAGAGTATCCTGATTTTACTATTGAACTGACTGGTCAGCCAGTTGTAAAGTCTGATATCACGAAGTATATGTTGAGTGACTTGATGATTCTTTTTCCTGTATCAATCTTTGTTGTATTGTTGATTATACTTTTTATGTTAAAAAGTTTCAGAGGTACTCTTATTCCAATTATTATTACTGTTATAAGTGTTGCGTGGACTTTTGGATTTAAGTTTATGCTTGGTTCCCCTGTAACTATGACTGAGAGTGTTATCCCAGTTGTTCTGATTTCGGTTGCCTGCGCGGATGGTATTCATATTACAAATCAGGCCCTCTATTTTATCGACCGCGGTGTTCCTGGAAAGGCTGCGGTCTATGATGCGATGAGTCTTGTTAGTCTTCCTGTAATTTTGGCTTCAATAACGACTGCTGTTGGATTTGGATCTTTGATTACAGCGCCTGGTGTTTCGTTGAAGAATATGGGTATATATTTGGCTTTCGGTGTATTGACTGCTATGGTGCTTTCTCTCGTGTTAATTCCAGCGATGATCTCTTTTTTCAAGACACCAAGTCCAAGAAGAATTGCAAGCTCTGCTAAGCAGCAGGGGCGATTTCGTTTTACTCAAAAACTAAGACCTATAACTTCTGGGATTTTGAAGTTTAAGTGGGGAATGCTTGTTATTACTATTGGTTTGATTGCTGTCTCTATTCCTGGTGTAATGAATATCAGTTCTGATACTAATGAGATTACCTATTTCAAAAAGAGTGCTGATGTTCGTGTTGCTACAGAAAATATTGAAAAAAATCTTGGCGGTATCAATACTCTTTACATTGTTATCGAAAATACTGACTTAATTGAAAAATTAAAAGAGAATAATATCTCCTATATTCCATATGTTTCGCCTCCAAAAAGTTTGCGAGAATTAGAAACAATCGAGGCAAATGGGGTTTTAACACCTGAAGAGGTGATGGAACTTGAGCGATTAAGAAGTATTGAGGCTTTGCAGCAGCAAGCACGGGGTTCGGATTCTCAAACTTTTAACCGTCTAGTTCTAAATGCTGAAAATTATAGGCTTATAAATGAGTTAGAAGAATCACTTGAACAACACAAGAGAGTTAGCTCGATTCTTTCATACACCTCATATATTAAACTTATGAATTTTTACTTTTCAAATTCTAAGACATTTGATCAATTTGTGTTGCCACAATCATCACGATATATAAATTCCATTCAGAACCAGCTTAAAAATGGCGAGATGAAGGGTTTAAATATAAATGAATTTATCGCAGCTGATGGAACTAGGATGTGTATGAAGGTTAGAATAAATGATTCTAATTCAACTAGTATTCAAGAGGTCAAGGATATCTTGTCTTTCAAGGCTGATGAAAGCTCTAAGTCTTGGGAAGAGAGATTTGAGGCAAACAATTTAAAAATTAGATATGCTGGTGATAATGTTCGTATCAGGAATGGTGAAATTATTGTAGAAAGTCAGATTAAGTCGCTTATCTCTTCAATTGTTTTGATTATTTTACTCTTGATAATTATGTTTAGATCTGTTTTTGCTGGTTTGATTGTCTCTGTTCCTGTTATAATTGCGATTTTCTTAAACTTCACAATTATGTGGATAGCTGGTATCAGCTTAAACCCTGCAACTTCTATTATTGCTTCTGTTGGAATGGGTGTTGGAATTGACTACTCTATTCACTTTTTCTCAAGGTTCAAAAATGTTTATCAGTTCAACAACAACTACAGGGAGGCCTTGATTGAAGCTGCGGTTCAGAGCTCGAGTGGAATAATTTCGAATGCTATTGCTGTTGGTACTGGATTCCTAGTATTGATGTTTTCATCATATACGATTATTCAGCAGATGGGTTGGATTATTGCTCTATCTATGTTCACTTCTGCGCTTGGTGCTTTAACTATTCTACCTGCACTGTTGTATATTTTCCAACCTAAGATTAAGACTCACAAGAAGGTCTATGGTTGATTATAGTGTGCCAGAGATCTTTGCTGTGAAGGTTATTGAGTATATCTCCTTGTAGCCGAGTTGAGTCAGCAATCTGCTGCAATGATCAAGGCTACTTCCAGTTGTAAAGATATCATCTACTACAAAAATTCTCTCATCTTTTGGTGGGAGAATTTTTATTTGTTCTGCTAGGTAGATCTGGTTACGTAGATTTTCCTGTCTCTGTTTAAGATTTAGCTCTTTCTGGGCCTTCCCTTTCTTCCTGATAAATGGAGAGAAAATTTTAAAATTTGTCTTGTTCTCTAAATACTTGGAGATGACTCGCGAGTGGTCAAAGCCTTTCTTTGCGATTGAATGTGGATTAGAAGGCACTATGCAGATTGAGAATGGTCTGTCACAGGTTGTTGTAAGATAATTTATCAGCTCATTGCAGAGAATCTCTGTAGATTGTTTGTGCTTTCGGAATTTAAAGTCCTTTAGCAATTTCTCAACTTCGACTGAGAATTGGAGAAGAACTTTATTGGACTGAAAATGATAATCTTTGTCGAGGCAGTAACAACACGGGGCTTGGTCGGATGGCGCAAATCTTCCGCAGATTGGGCACAATTGGCTATCTGGGAAAGAATAAGTGCCTTGCGGCTTATTAGGAGGTCCACCGCAAGGCGAAGAGAAAAAAACTATGAAAACAGAACGAAAAAAATCGTACATATATACTTTATAAGCTGTTTTTGTTTTAACACTTCAAAAAATATGGCTTTTAGAGGATTTTTTTTATTTTTTCTTGCCAAACATGGAATTTCTGCATTAATTCAAATGGAGAGTTGTTCATAACATCGAAGCTGACCATCTCTTGTAGCAATAGTGTCGAAGGCGAGAATAGTTCGCCAGGATTGATTGCTTTAGGAACTAGATACTCTGTCTCACTATTGTTATCTTTCTGTGGCGAATCTGTTCGGAGGATCTCTTGTGCGCGTAATATTACCTCTTCGGGTAATCCGGCAAGCGACGCTACATGTATTCCGTATGATGAGCCTGACGCTCCGTCAATAACTTTTTTCAAAAATACTATCTTGCCATTATCATCTGCAACTTCGAGAGATTTATTCACGACTGATTTATCTTTTATTCGAGTCAGTTCGTGGTAGTGAGTGGCGAATAAGGTCTTGATTTTTTTCCTAATAAGAAATTCACAAACTGCACGAGCAATGGAGAGTCCGTCAGAGGTGCTTGTACCTCGCCCAACCTCATCCATAATTACAAGACTCGAAGATGTTGCGTTGCGTAAGATATTTGCTGTCTCGTTCATTTCTACAAGAAAAGTTGATTCTCCCTTTGCCAGATTATCACTTGCTCCGACTCTGCAAAAGATTCTATCAACAATACCTATTTTTGCGAATTTTGCTGGAACAAAAAGCCCTGCTTGAGCCATCAAGACAATGAGTGCGGATTGGCGCAGGTAGGTTGATTTACCAGCCATGTTTGGCCCAGTTAAAATCGTAAAAAACAGATTGTCGATTGTCATTGTCGTGTCATTTGGGATAAAAGAATCTGTCTTGAGCTCTGCCTCAACGACAGGATGGCGACCCTCTACAATCTTTATTCCCTCTTTCTCGCAGACATTAGGTCGTGTATAGGCTCTCACAGTCGCACAATAGGCGCTGCTTTGTAAGAAATCTATCTCCGCGAGGAAATTAGCGATATCATAGATAAAGTCTAGCTGAGTGAGGATATGAGCCTTGATACGATGGAAGATCTCACGCTCAAGATTGTTAGCAGTCTCTGTCGCATTGTTTAGTTCAATCTCTATATCTCCAAGCTTCTCCGTAGTGAACCGTTCGCCATTTACAAGCGATTGCCTACGAATAAAATAGTCAGGTAGATTGTTAGAGTTGGACTTTCGCACCTCGATAAAATATCCAATAATCTTGTTATATTTCAATTTTAGAGTTGAGATTCCAGTCTTCTCTTTCTCAGATTCAAGATAGTTGTCTAATATCTTCTTGCTATCCTTTTTCAGGCTGCGCAGTCTGTCTAGCTCAGCATTGTAACCAGGCTTCACAATATTGCCCTCTTGCAAGAGAGTCGATGCGTCATCATTTATTGTTTGATCGAGAAAATTGTACAGATCTAATATTGCCTGCTGCTGTGGTAGCTGTATAGATAGATTGACTGAATCACCAGCCAAAATGTCGTTGATTTCAGCGACCGAAGCCAGGGTCTGCTTGAGGGCGAGCAATTCTTTAGGATTGACCCGCTCAGTTCCAATCTTTGAAATCAGGCGCTGAAGATCTAGAGATCGGCTCAATGCCTGGCGCAAATTGCTTAGAACCTTTTGTTTGTGGTAGAGTAATTCTACATTGTCGAGCCGATTATTTATCGCTTGAAGAGATAAAAGTGGATTTTGTAATCTTAATTTAAGTAAACGCCTTCCTGCAGCAGTCTTAGTATAATCTAAAACGCTAAACAGAGTGTATTTTGAAGAGGCATCTCTTAAATTTTTGACAATTTCAAGATTATTTCGAGTAGATTCATCTAAAATCAGATAATCTGTGTCAGTATATAGAAAAATATTCTTAATATACGAAATCTTGAGCCCAAGATTATCCTCCACATAATCGATTAATACCTTAGCACTATGAATTGATGGATCTTTTTCAGGAATACCAAAACCAGAAAGACTCGAAGTTTTCAAAAATGCCAGAAGCTTAGTCTCTGACATCTCAATATCATAAGACCAATCAGGAAATCGATTAACCATAATCTGATCATAATAATCAAAAATCTCAGAAACCCCATCTGTATATTCTAGCATTGATTCCTGAATTAGAATCTCAGTTGGATTTAACCTTGCAATCTCTTTTTTGATAATGCTACATAGATGGTTGTTGTCTGAAAATCTAAATTTTGAAACATAAAAATCACCAGTAGAAATCTCGATATATGAAAATGAGAGAAAATTCTTGTAACGTGAAAACGATGCAAGATAATTGCTCGACGATGAGTCTAAAAAATTTTCCTCTATAATTGTTCCTGGCGTAATAACTTGAACAACTTTACGTTCAACAATCCCTTTCTGCTCCCCAGGTCGTGTAACCTGTTCGCAAATCGCAATCTTCTTGCCAGCCTTCAACAATCTCAATATATAATTCTGGGCAGCATGATAAGGAATCCCACACATCTGATAATCATGACGTTTAGTCAATGTCAAATTCAAAATAGCGGAGACCTCAACAGCATCCCGCTCAAACATCTCATAAAAATCACCGAGTCTGAAAAAAAGAACAGCATCTTTATGCTGCTCTTTCATCGCCCGGTACTGCTTCATCATAGGTGTCAAATTTTCCATAGTTCTATGCTTTTAGCCTTGCGATAACCTGATCTGTAATATCAATCCAATCACTGTAATACAATATATCGTATTCAGATCCTTTTCGTAAAATTAACGTATACCCTTCTTCCTGTCCGATCTGCTTAATAATTCTAAAGATCTTACCACTAAGTGACTGAGATTGGTACAAGGCAGTCAAACGGCTCTTAACCTTAGCATTGTTTATTCTGATAAAATCCTGAAGATAAGATCTTAACTTTTCAAGATCTAACTCAAGCTGTGCAACAAGAACCTTGTCATCATCTCTATCAGCTGCAATCTTCTTAAGTTCAAGCTCGTTTATCTCTTTGTTAATCTTCTCAGCCTCTTTTTTGATATTATCTCTAATTTGCTTGATATCTCTCATCTCTTCAGTTTGAGAAAAGTAAACCTCAACAATCTTTTCCATATCGACGATTGCTATTTTTGAATAATACTCAGCAAATATTGCAACCTGCGAACACAACAATAAAGTTAAAATCAACAATCTTTTTTTCATAAAACCTCTCCTAATTATATTAAAATGAGTAAGTAAAAGATATTACAAAGTCTAGCCCCATCTTATCTTTACCACTTGCATTTAAACTACCAGTCTGCCACTGAACAGCACCATCTCCATCTACCTTGAATCTTTTTACTAGAAATAAACCAATCGGAAGTGATGGATATGTTACCCTAAAGCCTGCTCCAATTGTAAAATAGAAGTGCTGATACATGTTAGCAACATTCCCCATTTTAGCTAAATCATCCCATGTTCCTGTAGCCTCAAAGAAGAGTTCAGCATTTAGATAATTCTCATAGAGTGGCCATCTAAGCTCAATCCAGTTCTGCCATACAGCTGCTAATCCCATCTCGGGGGCCCAACCCTTCTTTGTAATCATTCCATCAGTATATAATAGATCCAAATTCTGATAATCACCAGAAGAGAGCGAACTAGTTCGAGTCCCAATCTTACCATCTTCCCCTTTCTCAAAGACAAAGTTTGGTAGAAATAGATCTAAAGAAGAGTGTACAGCTAAAATTGTCTTATAAGACCACTTTTCATTAACCTTAACATCAAATAACTTAGCATATCCCTCAAACATAAAATTATTCTTGATATAGTGGTTAGAGCCAAGCAACAATCCACCGTAGAAGTTAGTAGTATTCGACAAATAAAAACCATTATTTGTGGCTCGATTTCTAAAGTCCCAAACAAATTTCAAACCAAGATTATCTTTAAAAAAGAACTTATTATTATAATCTCTTAAAAACCTCTCATAAGGTCGATATAGATCCTCATCATAAGAGATATGGGTTAATGAAAAACCTAAGTTTCCTTTTAATGAAAAGATTCCCACTGGAGTAAACCAAGAGTATCCAGCACCAAATCCAAGATTCAAACTGTGAGACTCATATCTCATAAGAAACTCATCAGCAATAACCTCTCCCGATAGACGAGCAAAAGAGTAATCTGTAACTAGGCTATTATCTGAAATCTGCTCAGATGTAGGCACACCATCAAAACGGTCACCAGCTCTATGAATTATATTCCCATCTGCATCTTTCAGATCTTCTGAATATACATAATATCCTTCATAAGGATCAGGAACTCCAGTATCATTTGGTCCAACTAAATCTTGAAGAACCCTGCTTCGAGAACTGTGTCGGTAGAAAAAGTTAGCACCAAGATAGATTCTCTCATCATTTAAATAGTTAACGCTATAATTTAAACCAGCACTTTGAACTGAACTAGAGATCTCAGTATTAGCGCCAAAGCTCATACCCTCACCAAGGAAATTCTTATCAGTCCAACTAAATACGAACTTGATAGGAAAATCATCTTCTGGATTTTCTTGAGAAAAAGTTATTCCAAACTGCAAATCTACAGCTTGCGACTCTTTGACCTTGATGGTAAGAATCATCAGACCAGGTGCAGAACCCATGTCAAAAAGTAGTTCAACAGACTCAAAATAACCAGGGGAACTAGGAGATCCTCCACCAAGAGAATAAAGATTTCTCCATCCCTGATACACCTTAGATTGAGAAAAAACATCCCCAACCTGAAATGGTAACTCTCTCATAATTACATGTAACTTAGTCTTCTTATTACCTTCTATTCTAATCTCTTCGATATGAGCTCTCATTCTCTCAACTATTGAAAAATGAACACTTACAGTCTTATTCTCTCTATCTACAATCTCATCTTGAGTAATTGTATTAAAGATATAGCCCTCATCCGAGTATAGATTTGTTACATTTCTTATATCAGCCTTGTATTGTGAATAATTAAAGACATCGCCATTTTTCAATCTGACTGCCTTATTTATTTCCTCATTTGAAAAGACCTTATTACCATCAAAAGAGTAATCACCAAAATGGTATACAGCACCTTCATAGATATAGTATTTTACAGTTACACTAATTTCGCCACGGCTCACATCAGTATTAAACTCAACATCACTATTCATTACCTTTGAGTCATAAAAGCCTTTGGACTTGTAAAAAGCCTCAACTGCAGCAATATCTAAATCTGTATTTGCTTCCGAATAGTAACCTTTCTTGATAAGAGTCGCAATCTCGGTAGATAAGAATTTCTTTAACTCTTTCTGCTTGATGTTGTGATTACCAATAAATAGGACTTCTCTTACAATCTTTCTAAGCCCCTCTTCAATTTCAAAGAATATATAGACATTGTTGTCTTTCATTTTCTCTACACGAGCATTTATCTTAACATCAGTAAAACCTTTTTCACGGTAGAGCATTTTGATTGTGCTCTCATCAACGCGCAACAAGGTGTTCTTGTAAATTTCACCCTCTTTTGATGCTAACTCGTTGAAAATTTCAGTATCAGGGATACTTTTATTACCAACTATCTCAATTTTTTTTATAAAAGGATTCTCAACAACCATAAAGACTAAAATTAGTTGTTCTTCTTTGTTGTCTACACTATCAGCTCGGACCTTTATATCACTAAAAAGACCTAAATCTGATACCGCATAATAGATATCCATATAGAGCTTATCGTTAAACTTTTTCCCAATATAAGGAGAGACAACACTAGCTACCTGAGCTTCATCAAAATTAACTAATCCCTCAAATTTTATCTCTACAATCTCTTTATCAATGTACCAAGGAAGATCTTGAGCATACATATTAAATGATAGTGAAAAGCAAAATACAATGATAAATAAACGAAACTTTCGCATAAATTCTCCTATGGCAACTATACAATAAAACTATAATAGAAAAAACCCCTATTTTTACTAAATGTTACAAATTAAATTAGAAAAAAATGTTTTAACAATTCGAAGTTTCTGATATTATATATTAAAAGTGGAAATAGACAAAGAGGAAAAAATGATTTTAAAAAATTTTTTTGTAATTGAAGGCATTGATGGAAGCGGTACAACAACTCAGACAAAATTATGCACAGAAATTCTAAATTCATTTGGGTATAATTGTATCAACACATTTGAGCCTACTGATTCTCCAATTGGTAAATTAATAAGAAAGATTCTAGCTAGCGATTATTCGGTTCACTCTAATACCTTGGCTCAACTCTTTGTCGCAGATAGAACTGAACACATCTATGGTAGAACTGGTGTTCAAGAGAACTGCATGAATGGAAACATTGTAATTTCTGACAGATACTTTTTTTCTACATTAGCATATCAATCCCTTTCAACAAACTATAACCAGTTATTTGATGACAACAAGAACTTCCCACTGCCTGAGAAGCTTTTTTTCTTAAAGATAGATCCTGAGAAATCGCTAGCTCGTGTAGATCAGCGCAAACATAAAAAAGAGATCTTTGAAAAGCTAGAAATTCAAAAAAAGGTTGCGAATAACTATCTTAATGCAATCAAGCAGTTTGAAGAGTTAGGTCTGAATGCAGTGATTATTGATGGAACTCTGCCAATTGAAAAAATTACAGAAAAAATCATAAGTAATTTAGATAAAAAGCCGAAAATTTAAACATGAATAAGAGAAAATATTTAGCAGTTCTTTTTATTTTTGCATTTTCATCTCAAATTTTTTCATTAAAACCTGTAAGATATGCAGAAGAATTCTATAATATATACCATCGGCATCTTCACATGTACAATGCTGATGTCTTTGAGTCTATGCTCTATCTCGAGCATGCACTTGCTGCAGATTTTATAAATCCACTCTACGCACTTGCTAAGATTGAAAATGAATCTGAATGGGAGCAGTACAAAAACCTCTTCAAGATGCACTGCAACCTTGAGATGGTTCGAATGTACCGTCTAATGGCATTTCGCCACGATAAGCGTAAAGCCTACTTCTACAATAAAGAGTTCAAAAAGCAAAATCTAGACAATCTATATATAGCAAAAGAGTATTACAAAATGGGTCTCTACTACTGGGATCAGGCTAATATATATGCAAAAAAAGCAAATGAGACCCGACACTTCTTCGAAGAGTTGCAAAATTGGGCAGATGAAAAATATATGATACTCACCGGAGAACTAGATTTCAAGCGAATAATTGAGCGAGATTTGCGCCATGTCGAATCTGTGATTGCAGATTTCGAAGCAATGGATTAAAGCGGAATAATGTGCTGGCAGATCGGGGCAGATGTCCTTGACGAGAAATTCTCAGTCAGCAAGGAGATTGAGCGAGTATTGTTCTAGTCCACTGGGTCTAATCGATCCAGTATGTAACTACTGTAAATTTCTGCCCCATGTGGGTCATCGGGTAAGCCATAAGGCCCCATTTGAAACTTCTCGAAGAGTTGTACCAATTTTCAGGGACATCAGGCACCTGACCGCTAATGTAGGTTCCAGTGGTGACTGATGTCGAGTAACTGTAACCATATTGGAATCCAACGCTTCCACCGACCTTTGCGCCCTGAGTCTCAGCTTCGAATGCAAATTGAACATCCAGTTCGTAGTCGAAGGTGGAAGTATCCTCGGTGAGGTCTTCTATTGTTATTTCAGAAGTTCCTGTTCCTGCTCCAACCTGAAGACTGTGTTTTGAAAAAAGCCCAGTAGCGTTATTTGCTCGAAGAGTATCCTTTTCAGATTCATTTGCATAGGTGAACGGACGACCTAAAGAGTGTTGTAGAACCTGTTCATCTATCTTGATTTCTTGCGTAGTATGCTTATTGAAGTAAGTTGTTGTTACATGGAATTTCCCAGGACGTCTAGGAACATTTACAGTGATAGTCTCCCCAATCTGCGAAGAATCAGCTGACGAGAGAATTCTATAATAGTAAACATCAAAGGGCACAGCAGTGTAGACAACCTTATCTTCACCGACTGCTGTCGAATATCCCCACGATTCACTAATCTCATGTGTGGTAGCTGTTCCCCAGTTAAAACTGTTAGTTACAGTTGTTGTCGCCTCGGCTTCTGCAAGACCAAAGGGAAGTTCGAATTTTGTCCCAATTGATGCACCAACAGAAAAACCCAAAGACTCATTTTCTGTTGTTGACGAACCTTCAATGTAGCCAAAAGATGTTCCACCTACACCATCCTTGTTAATTCCTGTAAAGTAAGGTGGAGAAGCTATAACAGCCACAACAATAGGATCTGTGTAGAGAAGTTCATGTGCAAGATATTCGACAACCGCACTATCATTGTCAGTGTTCGGAAGAGATAGCGTTACCTTTGTCGGAGAGTCTCCAACTGCGATGGAATCAATTCTAGCAATATCTCCATCAGCTTGAACCCCATATATGAAAATATGATCAGAATCATGAGTTACAAAAACAACATCACCACGTTTATCTCCAGTAACATCGCCAATCTGAATACAGTCAAGAAGCGGATAATTTGAGTTAATATTCTTTATCGCCTCATTACCCCATATATCATGATATACAATTTCACCGTTTTTTACCTGAAAAATATCATGGTAAGTAGCGATTTCATCTATATTATCTCCATCAATATCTCCTGCAGCAATTCCAGCAATATAGTAATTTTCGCTGCCTTCATAGTCATCTCCTTTTGCAGATTTAAGAAATTCAAATACTGGCGCAGAATTAGCACTCATCTTAGTATCAAGAACAAGAATCTTAAGACCACTACCATCTTTATCTTTACCTGAGAAAGCTGCTTCGGGAAGACCATCACCATCAAAGTCGCCAACAGCCACATCTGCAGCAATTACTGCCTGAGTACCTGAGTCATTTGTCTGTATAGGCCCAGTTGAAAGAGCATAGGCACGGTTTTGAGAAGCAACAATATCATCATAAATAGTATACTGCGCAACAGTAGCGCCGCCAGATTCTCCGTGAGCAATAATGTACTCATCCCGACCATCCTGATCAAAATCTCCGCAATCAACCCTGAGATATGATTTGGTAGAAGGATCAAGATTAGGATCCTCAAAAGATGCAAGTACTTTGTAACTTTCAAGAGCATCATCGAAAATGATTATATCCACACCGATGGTAATAATTATCTCGTCCCGCCCATCACCATCTAAATCTCCTGATGCAAGATCCTGTCTCAAATAACTATCTTCCCATGTCAAGCCACCACCAGCATCACCAGTAAGAATAGTCTCAAGATTCTCTTCATAATCAATTCTTTTTACCTCTTTTGATTCTGAAGATGAGGTTGCTGTATCAATCACACGAAGTGCAATTTGATCAAGATCAGAAGAATCTCCAATGATATAAAAAAGAGAAATAATAACCTCATCAAGCCCGTCACCATCAACATCTGCTGCTACTGATTTCTTTGAAATATCAGTTCCCCATGAGGCATCAGCTTCAGAAAATAGAGAGGCATAGTTATTTTTTTTATCATCGAGAATACCATTATTTTCAGAATTAATAGTGACACCTGAGACAAAAATCTCACACTGTTTAAAAAGGACTCCAACTTTTTTCCCAAAAGGATTATAGTCCGCACCCATCTCATTATCATTCGGATCCTTCCTTTCAGAAGTTTCAATCTCTACACCGAGATTCTCCAAATATTCTACATGCTCGTTATTATTTTCAGGCTGTTGTACACAATTTGATAAAATTAAGACAAAAAACAAGCAGTAATATACTTTTTTCATAAATAACTCCTTTTTAATAAAAAAATTATAACTTGATAAGACTTTATAGTCAAACCATCAAAATAGATATCTAGCCACTTATTAGTTTTTTTGAAGGTCTTACAAGGAAAAACTGTAATTTTCTTTCGATCAAAAGATCGAGCCAGCGAATTCGTAATTTTTTTCTTTGGAAAAAAGGGCAATATTCCGCAAAATTCCAATTTGATATTTGTCATTTTTCATAAGCATATCTGCTTCTGTATTGATATCTACAAATGCATTAAATGAAACAGCGTAATACTCTTTGTCGCCATCACGATAGATAAAAGGCTGCTCGAAGGCAAAAGCACTTGTTTCTTTATGAAAACCCCTTTATAAAATTAACTTATCGACATCATTGCCAGTTAAGTTTTGAAGGTTTTTTGTAATTTTCTCTAGCTCCCAATCCCACCACTTTAGCTCCAAAAGCCTTGAAACAACTTCAGCAGGAAAACGCTTCCTTATCTCAGTTGCAGGATTTCCGCCAACAATAGAATATGGCTCTACATCCTTGACGACTGTTGAATTTGTTGCAATAATTGCCCCATCTCCAATAGTAACACCTGCCATAATTGTTGAATTATAACCAATCCAGACATCATTACCGATTTTTATATCGCCTTTTTGAGGATAAGACCTATTTTCCATAGCTTTTTCCCAACCATTTCCAAAAATTGCAAAAGGATAAGAGGTCAAAGCCTTTGACAAATGGTTAGCTCCATTCATTATAAACTTCACATCCGAGGCAATCATACAAAACTTTCCAATTATCAACTTATCGCCAATAAAATCAAAATGGTATTTAACATTTTTCTCAAAATTCTCGACATTCTCAAAATCATCATAATAAGTATAATCGCCTACAATTATATTAGGATTTTTCACAACATTCTTCAAAAAGCAAAGTCTATCATAATTTCTAAGCGGAAATATGACATCCCTGTTCGGGCCTGGCATGTCATCACCACTACAAAAGGTATCGTCTGTAATTGAGCCGAATAAATCGAAAAACTCTTGAGGATAATCTGCGGCTATCGCTTTTTTTATCTTTGCCACCACCCATTTCGAAATAGAAATTCGCTCCTTAGCAGCAGCCTTTTCAACTTTAGATAGAGTATCTTTGTCGACATATAAAGATATTTGCGGCATAACTAACCTCCAAAATATAATAAGAAGATTTGCAACAATCAAATATACTTGCAAGTATATTTGATTTCTATTCGTTATCTTTTTTTGTAAATTTGATAAAAATAGTAGCAATTTCTGCTGTGATCAAACCGAATAAACCCATACCAGTTATAACTAGAATTGCAGCAAAAATTCGACCGCCAGTTGTAATTGGATATATATCTCCGTAGCCGACTGTTGTCAATGTCGTAAAGCTGAGCCACAGAACATCTCCAAAATTTGAAATTGCTTGATTAACCTCTTTCTCATACGTATACAAGCCTAAACTACAATAAAAATAAATTATTATTGTTAAAACAGAATAAAGCGACAATGCAGATCTCGCTGGATTTCTAAAAAATATTCTCATTAAAGCATTAATGCCTTTAAATCCTTTTGCAAGTCTCAATAATCTTATTAATCGCAACGTGCGAAAAATTCTGAAAGGTCTTAAAAGTTGTACAAATGGAATTGATGCAATAAGATCTATAAATCTTATCTTGAAATATTTTTTTTTATCTTTTGCCATAAAAAAGAAAAAAAACCAATCCATCAAAAAGAATATACATATCGCTAAATCTATTAAGTCCAGCCTTTCTTGAATATTACTGGGGATTTTAATTACAACTTCCAACGAAATTTCAACTAATACATATAAGCATAAAAATAAAGAGAGAATATTATATATTCTGTATAATATTTTTCGTTCACTGGCAGAAAGTATTTCTTCCATTATTATTCTCATTTATAAATCTTCAACTGCATCCCAAAAGTCGTTTTCATGTGCAATTATCAATTTAAGTCCTTGTCTTCGCAGTGAAACAGCCTGCTCAACTTTTCTTCCATAACAAGAATATGCCCAACAAGAATTCCCATTATCTCCAACAATTAAGTAATCAGTATTAGCAGAAACTCCAGTTATGTATTTTCCACCATAATTGGTTATAACATCGATTATATCTGATCGCTTAGACCTTGACGATTTTCCAGTAAAACAAAAAACTTTATCCTTAAAAATAATTTCAGGGTCTAAAGAACATACTCCAGTGATTGACATAGTTTTTTTATATTCTGAAATTTCTCTTTCACTGATGCTACCCTTTTTTGCTGGAAGAATATGATCTCTAAAAAAAATCTTCAATTGTTGCTCCTCTATATCGTCGATTTTTCCATCTTTTAAAACAACACAAATTAAACTTGATAGTTCATCATACGGATACGCTCCTGTAAGATGTTCATTCTCAAAAATCCACTTATTTAGATTTTTGAGCTCAGTAACTGTTATTTCATTATTGGCTAAAATACCATGCAACATGCCTTGAAGTCTCTGCAAATCTGAAGTTACCACATCATAATAAATATTTTCACTATTGAAATTTTTGCAATACCATAAAATTCCTTCTTGTTCTTCTTTATCGAGATAATTATCTGCTAAAGCTTCCTCGATAAATGGAATTAGTTCTTTATATGGCTGTCTATGAATCAGATTGTAATTAGATTTGCACCATGCAGATAACTCACTTAACTCATACTTATCAATTTTATTATCAATTGATATTCCTTTTAAAATTCCCTCTAATGTATGAATAGCTTTATCAAACTCACTTTTTATAGTATATTTTTTATAATTAAAAGAATCGTAATCAGACATTTTTTACCTCATTCTAATTTTTATTATTAATTTTAACACATCCAATGAAATACAGTCAATGCATATTTAGTCAATGTTTTTTAGAAAAAGTTTCTACTCGCCCTTTTTCTTCCTGCTCAAATAATTTGCCTTGATCCAGTTCCAATTGAGAACTATGTGAGATAACGCCATTGCCAGAAAGATGTAGCCGAATACCGGGTGGAGAA
>JAFGXN010000164.1 GCA_016936615.1 Spirochaetales bacterium
ATTACAATTAAGTATGAATTGAAGAGGTTTTGACATAATTTTAATAATAAGGCAAAAAAAAAGACTCCTTATTAAAGAAGTCTTAAAATCTTACTATTTTAGGGTAGCTTTAATAAAAGCTTTAAAAAGTGGACCAGCCTTAACAGGTCGAGAAGTAAATTCAGGATGAAATTGAACTCCCACACCCCAAGGATGGTTAGGCCACTCAGCTGATTCAACTAAGAAACCATCAGAAGTTGCTCCAGAAAGGATCAATCCCTTCTTCTCCATCTCAGCCTTGTACTGATTAGAAACCTCATAACGATGTCGATGTCGCTCAAAAATCTCTGTTGCTCCGTAAGCCTCAGCAATCTTTGTTCCCTTCTTGACAACCGATTTACTCAACCCTAATCTCATTGTTCCACCATACTGCGTAACATCAACCTGCTCTTCAAGCAGACTAACAACATTACACTCACCCTCAGGCCTAAACTCAGAACTATCTGCATTCTTGTATCCAAGTACATTCCGACAGTATTCAATAACAAGAATCTGCATACCAAGACAAATTCCGAGATATGGAATATTATTTTCACGAGCATACTTTGCAGTGTCAATCATCCCCTGGATACCACGCGAACCAAAACCGCCAGGAATCAGGATACCATCAATACCTTTAAAGACTTCATCAAGATTATCCAATTTCTCCAATTCTTCAGAATCAATCTTCTCAATCTTGACCTTCACTCCATTAGCAAAAGCACCGTGAACAACTGCCTCGTCAATTGACTTATAGGCATCATCAAGCTGTATATATTTTCCAACCATAGCAATTCTAACTGTCTTCTGAGCCTTAGTATAAATATCAACAAGCTTTTCCCAATCAGCTAAATTAGCCTTAGAAGTCTTTAGCCCAAGAAGATCAACAACCACATTGTCAAGACCTTGCTTATGATACATGATAGGGATTTCATAGATTGTTGTGTTAACGTCAAAAGCAGAAATAACACAATTCTCATCAATATTAGTAAACATAGAGATCTTTCGTTTCATATCAAGATCAATCTCATTTTCACTTCGACACAACAAAACCTTTGGCTGAATTCCAATTTCTCGCATAGATTTCACAGTATGCTGAGTCGGCTTAGTCTTAATTTCACCATTCTTTAAAGTAGGAATCAATGACAAATGAACTGACACTGTACTAGCTGAACCCTTTTCATGTATAATCTGACGAATAGCCTCGAGATACGGAATAGATTCAATATCGCCAACAGTTCCACCTACCTCAATTATTGTGACATCAACATTTTCAGCCTCGCCAATTGAATAAATTCGTCGCTTGATTTCATCTGTAATATGAGGAACTACCTGAACACACTTGCCTAAATACTTTCCCTCACGCTCTTTTCTAATGACCGCATCATAGATTTGACCTGTCGTTATTGAATTTGCTTGAGAAAGAGGAGAAGCTGTAAATCTAGCATAATTTCCAAGGTCAAGATCGGTCTCTGCACCATCATCAGTAACATAAACCTCACCATGCTGAAACGGACTCATTGTTCCTGCGTCAACATTTATATATGGATCAATCTTGATCATCCTAACTGAAAGCCCCCGAGATTCTAATAAGGTACCTAAAGAAGCCGAAGCTAGACCTTTTCCGAGACTTGAACACACACCACCTGTAACAAAGATATATTTCTTCATAAAGACTAGAATAGTGAAGAGTTGGATTTTAGTCAATAATGAAAAGATATTTTTATTAGAATATCTATAAATCTATAAAGTAAAGCTGTATAAGTGTTGACTATATACGTTTCTAGTGATATATCGAAGACATGAAAGAGACGCAAGATTCATTAAAGCACTTTTGTGGTATAGTTGGGCTACACTCAAGGAGTCCAATAAATATTCCGCATAAGCTATTTTACACACTTTTTTCCCTCCAACACAGAGGACAAGAGAGTGCAGGGATTACCTACCGTAAAGAGGATAAGCTTGTTACCTACAAGGATTTAGGAAAAGTTTCAGATGTGCTAACTAGATACCTTACGAAGGATATCCACTCAGAGATTGGAATTGGCCATGTTCGATACTCAACTTTTGGCGGAAATAAGGTTGAAAATGCTCAACCAATAACAATAAGCTGCAACAAGGGTGAGATATCACTAGCCCATAATGGCAATATCTCCAACGCTTCTGAGATAAGAAAAGCCCTCACCGACAATGGTGCAATATTCCAGAGCACCTCAGACTCAGAGATTGTGCTACACCTAATAGCAAAATCCAAAGAAAAAGATTTTTTACAAGCATTAACGACAATTCTAAATCAACTAGAAGGTGCCTTCTGCTTCACAATCATATTCAACGATATGCTAATCGCAGTCCGCGACCCAAATGGTTTTCGCCCACTCTACATCGGAGAGCAAGATGGTATTACACTTACAGCTTCTGAGACTTGCGCCTTTGACAGTATAGGCATAACAAATTATAGACAAGTTGAAGCTGGCGAGATGGTGATAATAGATAAATCTGGACAAAGATCTATTCGATTCTCCGAAGACAAGAAAAAACACCAATGTATCTTCGAGTTAATATACTTTGCACGACCAGACTCCTACATTTTCAACCACTCAGTATACCTTGCCCGCAAGAAAATGGGAGCAATGTTAGCTAAAGCAGATGGAAAACTCGGTGATATTGTCATGGCTGTGCCAGAGTCTGGAAACAGCGCTGCGATCGGTTATGCACAAGAGGCAAATCTCCCTTTTGAGTTTGGTCTTACCCGAAATTTCTATGTTGGCCGTTCATTTATTCTTCCTACAACTGAAAAACGAGAGATGGCAGTCAGAACAAAGCTTAATCCAGTTCGAGAAATCGTAAAAGGAAAGAAAGTGATCTTGATAGATGACTCACTCGTAAGAGGAACAACATCTAAGATTCTAGTAAAAATACTTCGCGAAGCTGGTGCAGCAGAAATTCACCTGAGATTATCAGCCCCTGAACTACATTTTCCATGTTACTACGGAATAGATATTCCAACAAAAGAAGAGCTAATATCAAATTCAAAGTCTCCAGACGAGATAGCAAAATTTATTGGTGCTGATTCTGTGAAATTTATTCCTATCGACGATTTACGACAATGCATAGATGATCCAGATGATTTTTGTTACGCATGTTTTAATGGAGATCATCCCTACCAACACAAATAATCAGAGACCTGAACCTTTTGACACAGAGTCATTATTTGACGACTGCTGCACATTATCTCGAACCTGATGGTGTGCAGCTGTCTTATGATTAATTGCAGTAATATTTGCAACTACCTGCAAAGCCCCACGAAGAACAGAATGCGATTCAATAAAATAATATTTTAGCTTCTGCGATGGTGCATTATGAATCTTCCCCGGATTATATGGATCTACAGCAACATGAACAAACTTATCTAAACCCTTATCTAATCCATTTAAAATTAACGCATCAAACTCATCCTGAGACAAGCCACAATCAGAGACAATCTTAGCATTTGAGCAATGCTCAACAACATAATCAATCAATCGCTCAATTGGCTCCCACTCTGGAAAAGAGTCAAACTTAACCTCAAGAATAGGAGAAATAACGTGTTTATAGAAGACTACCCCAACATTTACATGCTTTTTTGAGATATAGACAAAGATTTTTTTTGTAAAAATTGAATCATCCTTTTTTTCATCAAACAGACCACAATCAAATGCTACTGATTTAAGGCAGTCGACCAGATAAACTTTCTCAAAAATACCAGATGTAGCTAAAGTCCGTGCTAGTCTATCCTTATTATAATGACTAGGCACAGGTACAACACAATTTAGCTTATGCATCTTAGGCTTATTCACATAGGTCTTTAAAAAAGTATGAATTTCAGCCTGAAATAACATATCTGGAATCTCTCTAAAATCCTCTGTTATATTTTTATCCCAATAGATATCAGTTCTCCCAAACATAGCCTGTAGAGGCTGAAAATATATATCCAACACAACATTCTCATCTGCAAAAACATCTAGTAGACTACTCATAAAATCTCCATAAATTAAGTTTAGCTACTATCCAATCAAATTAAAAATTTTTTGAAAAAAATTATTCATTTTTTTTAA
>JAFGXN010000165.1 GCA_016936615.1 Spirochaetales bacterium
ACCTGCTGGCAATGCTTCCTGCTGGCAATGCTTCGCATTACCCACGCAGGAGTTGAGGTGTACCTCAACTTAAATTACCCACGCAGGAGTTGAGGTGTACCTCAACCTCAACTGCCCTCGTCGGATGGATTAGTTCTTCGAACTAATCCCTGCTTATCCTCCTGGCAGTGAGTACACTGCCCTCGTCGGATGGATTAGTTCTTCGAACTAATCCCGATTGTCCTGCTTAGCAGTGAGTACACTGCCCTGGCAGGACGGATTAGTTCATTCTGAACTAATCCTCAATCTGCTCAAACACTTTAGTTCGTATCTCTTCTCGCTCGTAGTGAAGACAGTGATCTGCCTCGGGTAGCATAATTATTTCGGCGTTGGTGAACCTTTTTTGTAGAAAATCCATGTTAAATTTATAGTCAACAGTCTTATCTTTTTCACCTTGGAGAATCAGGACTTGCTCGTGGTAGAAATTTCCATCCGCGGTCACATCGTCAAGCCACCGCTGAGCCGCCTTCATCCAGTCGAGCGGAATTTTTCTCACACCCAGGCTATCAATCTGCATGAAAGCCTTCATCGCCTTGTCGCTTGTGCTTTTGCCTCTGCGAGTAGGGATATAATCGAGAAAAGAATCAGTCGCATCAACTGCCGCCACTGCGTACTCCATCATGTAGACCTTCACAAGCGGCGCAAGAAATACGTACTTCTCAGGAATATCCCCGCCACACCTGATATATTCAATCAGACCAGCAGCCCCAGTGCTGTGACCAACTGCAACCACAGGTTGACCAAATTTTTCCCCCGCAAACTCAAGAACAGCTTCGATAGCCTGCTTGTAGCTGCTAAAATCATCAATCGCACCAGGCTCGCCCTTGCTCAGCCCATGACCCGGCAGGTCTGCAAGAACAATATCGAAGCCAAGCTGGCTAAAGTGGCGGATAAATTCTATAGCAAGCATGCTATGATCTAGGTATCCATGAAAAAACACAATTGTCCGACAGTTTTGGCGCCTATCTGCAAGCGCCTTAGTCGACTCGACAGTGGTAACAAAATACTCACCCGCCGCGCCAATCCTTCTGAACTCCATGGCAACATCGGGAATCGTATCCAGCCCGTAGAACGACCTGTAGGCAAGCAATGATCTCTCGCCAGCGTTACTTTCCCACTGCGCCGAGTTATCGATCAGCTGCTGCCGTGAGTAATTCAAGAACTCGTGCTGAGGTTTTTTACAATTAAAAGTCAGGAAATTTATCGCAATCAGGGGGAGCCATAGTTTTTTCATACCACATTCTACCCCGAGTTGCGGGATTTAGCAAGCGCAGGGAAAATCCCCACGCTAATTTCTCACTTCGTTTCTTCTATTATATGCTGCTTTGCTACCTCTTGTCTGCCAATCACGAGCGCCGATACCTTGAATACCCCGTAGATTACAGCAGCAAGAATCAGCGCAATCCCCATGTAGAGAAAATTATGACCCTCAGCAATCTGGTAGAATAGCACCGAGACGACCCAGGCAAGTGTAGTTGTGTAAAAAATCATCAGCACAGTCAGGAACCATCCAGCCTCTTTGCGTGTTGCTCCAACCACAGCAAGACATGGAAAGTAGAGCAGAACAAATAGCAGGTAGGCGTAGGCCTGAACCCCAGTGAAATTCCTCTGCAAGTGGTAGAACACCGCAGTCCCAGTCTCAAGCTCCTCTGCGACAACATCCTGCCCCTCGGCGACCATCCCTGCGCCAAGCAAATCAGCCGACGTGAAGATCCCCACGAAATTCTCCCATATCGATACAAATCCCTCTCCGATTGCCTCAATTGGAAAGCCAATATCAGCCACCTCAATAGGTGTCTCCATTTCTGCTATATCATTAGCCATAGCCACATTCGTTGCCGCACCATCTTCCGAATCAAGCTGCCCGTAGAGTGAGTTAATTGTCCCGACAATTGCCTCTTTTGCAAACAACCCGGTGAACAAGGCAACCGCAGCAGGCCAGTTCTCCTCCTCAATCCCGGCAGGCTTCATCACAGGCGCAATCCCTTTTCCCATCACGGTAAGCAACGACCCCTGTGAATCCTCATTCCCGAAGCTAACCTTGCCATCAGAGACCCCAATCGAGTTCATCACCCCAAGGATAGCTACAGCAATAACCACAACTGAAGTTGCTTTTTTAAGGAAAAATTTCAATCTTATCCCGGAGAATTTAAATATATTCTTCGCACGAGGGAAATGATATTGTGGCAATTCAATAAAGAAATCCGAACCCTTGCCTTTGAACAAGGTCTTTTTAAGCAATAGTCCGGTAAGAATTGCAGCAAAGACGCCAACTAGGTAGATTGAGAATACGACAAGCCCGGAGAATTTACCAAAGAATGCAGCACAGAAAAGCGCATAGACAGGCAATCTCGCCCCGCACGACATAAAAGGCGCCATAAAGATAGTCTTTAATTTATCACTTCTTGAAGATAGCACACGAGTTCCCATAATCGCAGGTACAGTACAGCCAAAACCAACAATCAGCGGAACAAAAGAGGTCCCAGGCAGACCGATTCTTTTCATAACCTTATCGGCCAAGAAAGCTGCACGCGACATATAACCAGAATCTTCGAGAATCGACATCATCAGAAACATAAAATAGACAACCGGAATAAAAGTCGCGACAGTCTGAATACCAGCCCCGATTCCATCCGCAAGAATAACCTTCAGCCATTCAGGCGAACCAATCCTGAGCAACAAGGCACCAAACCAATCTACAAAGATAGCCCCGAAAACTATATCAAAAAAGTCAATAAAGACACTTCCAACATTTATCGCAAACCAGAATACCGCATACATTGACAACAAAAATATCGGGATAGCAGCAAATTTATTCAACACGACACGGTCAATCTTGTCAGTCATAGACTCTCGCTTTGATTTTTTCACAACTGAATTACAAAGAGAGTCAATTATCTTGTAGGCATCTTCCACACTTCTGATACCCTTTATATCAATTCCAGCCTCTCTGACCTTTTTCTTCTCAGTAGAAAGGAGGGCAGCCTCGAGAGCAGAGAAGGCACTCTTCTTGTTGACTGCAACAAGAGGAAAGACCTCAACCCCAAGCGCATCTGAGAGCCTTTGCACATCAATAATCTGCCCGTTTTTCTTAGCAATATCGATCATATTGAGAAAAACCACAACATTTTTCCCTTTCTCAATCATCTGAAGTGTCAGAAGAAGATTTCTAGCAAGATTCGATGCATCTACAATAGAAAAAATCAGATCATATTCGCCATTTTTGATAAAATCCTCAGCAATTTTCTGCTCCTCTGTATCAGGACTCAACGAGTAAGTTCCAGGAAGGTCAATAAACCTGAGATTTCGACCTTTGAATTTAACACTACCTTCGATTTTCTCGACAGTGACACCAGGCCAGTTCCCGACACGGTTACTCCTTTTTGCAACAGTATTGAAGAACGAGGTCTTTCCCGAGTTTGGATTACCCGCAATAGCAATTCTTAATTCCGAGTTGACACTCTTTTCATCAGATTTATCGCAGCAGCAATTTTTTTTATCAAACTTACTCATCGACTCCCTCCACATTTACGCAGCTTAGGTCCTTCTTCCTCAAAGCTACTAAGGTCTCTCTTATCTTTATCAGAATTGGATCTCCAAAAGCTAATTTCTTTAAGATCATAATTCTAGCACCATTTACAATTCCGAAATCTATCATCTTGTCTTTTTGAATACATGCAGACTCAATATTCTTGATAATTCCTGCTTCTCCTTCTTTCAATTCAGACGCCTTCATATTACCTCCGTATTACTTTGTTAGTCTTGGCTAACAAAGTAATATTACACTATCTGTATCTTTGCTGTCAACACATCAGACAAAATTTGATAATCTTTTTTAAAAGTTTATAATTAATTATGGAGTAATAAAATGAAAAGGATTTTACTTATATTTTTAGTCTTTTCTTTTTTTTCATGTGAAAAAAGTAAGATCTTTCTGTATGACGGGACTTGGAACTCTATCTGGATTGAGAATGCAATCTTTAAATCTATTGCGGAGACTGGGTATGGCTATCAAATTATCCAAGAGCGACACTCTGAAGGTGATATCGAGATGGCATTTCGAGATGATAGGCTAGATATAGTCTTAGAAATTTGGCGTAGAGACGAACTTGGCTGGTATGGAGAGCTGATAGAGGCTGGGAAAATTATTGAGATAGGAAATATGTTTCCAAATGCTAAGGAGGGGTGGCTTATCCCACGTTCTGTCTCTGAGAAGTATAATATTAAGACTCTTGATGATATGAAAAAAAACTGGAAAATTTTTGCAAGCGATGATTTTCCGTCGCGTGGTAACTTTTATGCTGGAACATATGATTGGGTTGTTACCTTTGCAAATGTAGCAAAGATGGAGATTTATGGACTTGATAAGTACTTTAATAATATAATTTTAAGTTCTCAATCTGTTATTGACCAGAAACTTATTCAAGCGGTTGAAAGTGGGCAACCAGTCTTTGCATATTACTGGTCTCCCTCATATGTCTTTAACAGTTTTGATTGGTATCAGCTTCCTGAACCTGAATATGATACTGAAATTTGGCATTTGATTCATGACTATGCTCAAAAAACTTCCGATTATCTACCAGATTCTGCTTGTGCCTATCCAGATATTCCAATAAATATTGTTATAAGCTCTTCTTTGAACCGAAAGGCGCCTGATTTGGTTGAGGTCTTGAAGAAATTTCGTATAGATTACTCAGTAATTCTTGATATTTCAGTTTGGATAAAGTCTCAAGATATTCAAGACTCAAATGAAATAGCAGAATACTTTTTTAAAAAATATGATTTCTGGAGGGATTGGCTTTCCCCAGAAGCTTCAGAGAATATTTATGCAGCAATGAAGGTAATTGATGAGAGAGAAGATTAAGCGAGGACTTCGCAGTAAGATTTTACTTGTGACTATTATCCCATTTGTAATTATCGTTATTCTTTTTAATCTAGTTTGGGTGCTGGTTACTGATAATATTGTAAAAGACATTATTGTTGATAATCAGATCTCAAAGGCTAGAATTACTTCTGATAGGATCTCGGATAATCTTGAGTGTCTTTTAAATGATGTCTTTGCATATTCAGGATTAACAGATTGGTTTGATGAATCTAAGAAAGAAGAGAATAAGGCGATATTAGAAAAGATTAGTTCAAATGATGAAGTCTTTAACCAAGGGTATAGAATTTATGATGCAGATGGATCACTTTATCTGTCAGGATTTGAAAATCCTCTCTTGCTACCTAATTTTGAAAAGGAATTTACTCATGAGCAGTTGCTTGCGCAACAATTTCATTTTTCAGATATTATGTATTATGGGAAAACTCCATATATTGTGTATTTTATCGCTTTGTATGAGGAGGATAGACTTCAAGGTTATTTTTCTGGGTTTCTCTCTTTAACCACTTCGAAGATAGAGCTATATTTTTTAAAGGCACTTGAGTTTTCTTTTACAGAGACAGGATTTTCAATCATAGTAGATAGTAACAATTTGATGGTCTATCATCGCCATTTTAAAAGTATCGGACTTGGTGCTGAGAAATTTTTACCTGAATTAAAAAGCTTTGATGATGAGGTTTTTTTCACAGAAGATATAAATGGTGTTCCTGTAATCTGCTCAATCTCTTCAATTGGATTCTCTGATTGGCGATTGATTTTAGTTGAGCCATTAGATGTTATGTATGCAGATATCAGAACATCAACCTTAATACTATTTTCAGTATTATTCCTACTTTTTGCTTTGATGACTGTTATAATCTTTTTGGTCTTTGGTCATTTGATTAGCCCCTTGAAAAAGTTAAAATCTGCTGCCCAGTATATTTCGGGCGGAAAATTTGATATTGAGTTAGATGTTAAATCTGATGATGAGTTTCAGCAATTAGCTGAAGTCTTTAATGATATGGCCTATGAGTTAAAAAACTATTATAATCATCTTGAGAAGGCTGTACTTGATAGAACCTCAGAGTTAGAACTTGCAAATAAGAATCTTATTATCGCATCTGAACAGGCTAAGCAGGCATCTAGAACTAAAAGTTTGTTTTTAGCAAATATGTCTCACGAGATTAGGACACCTATGAATGCTATTCTTGGATTTTCTGAGATTTTAATGGCTCGTATTGAGGATGAAAAATTATTAGAGTATGTTAAGACAATTTATAATAGTGGAGAAAATTTACTTGCTTTGATAAATGATATTCTTGATATTTCGAAGGTTGAGGCTGGAAAGATTGAATTAAGCTATGGTTTGCACTCGATTGTTGATATCTTTGATGATATCTATAGATTATTTTCTCAGAAATTTGAGGAGAAGTCTATTTTGTTAGAAATTGATGTTTCACCAGATTTCCCTGATGGTCTCTACATTGACAGAAAGAGGTTATTGCAAATTTTAATAAATTTAGTGAATAATGCGTGGAAGTTTACTAATAGTGGTAGCGTTAAGTTATCTGCTGATGTTACAGGAATTAGAGATGGTCGTGGGGTTTTGACAATTGTTGTCGAAGATAGTGGTGTTGGGATTGCTGCTGAGGATTTAAATGATATATTTGATCCATTTCATCAGATTGAGTCTGAATCTCAAATTATTTACGGAGGAACTGGGCTTGGTTTGTCAATTGTAAAGGGGCTTCTCAACTTAATGGGGGCGTCGATCTCGGTAACAAGTAGTGTTGGGGTTGGAACAAGGTTTGAGATGAAATTCCCTAATATTGAAGTTTCATTTTTACATCCTAAGTCAAAGTTGGAAGAGTCAGAAGCTGCTGCAGATCTGATTTTTGAAAAGGCTACTATATTTGTAGTCGATGATATTGATTATAATCGGCAATTGTTGAGTTTGTATTTGAATGAGTATGGGTTTGATCTCTATGAGGCTAAGGATGGCCTTATTGCACTTGCTCTTGTTGAAATGATTCGTCCAGATCTTATATTGCTAGATATGAAGATGCCAAATATGAATGGTTTTGAGGTTATTGATAGACTTAAAAAGGATGAAAATAATAAGAATATTCCTATTATTGCGATTACTGCCTCTGCGCTTGTCACGGAAATTGAAGATATACTGAAGGTTTGTGATGCTGTTTTAAATAAGCCAGTTACAAAGCAATCGCTTTTGAATGAGATGAAAAAGTTTTTACCCTGGAAAGAAAAAAAATAGCCTATAATTTCTCTTGCAATTGATGAATTTTATTTTCTATGCTATTCTATTACAAAGTTTAAAGAGGTAATTTATGGACAGGGTTGTTAATTTATTTGAGAAATATCTTTCATACAGAAAGAAGGATAAATATATAAAAAAAGAGATACAGAAATCTAAAGGTATTGTTCGAGACTGGGTTGGAGCAATTATCTGGGCAGTCTGTGTAGTTTTTCTAATAAATCAGTATATCTTTCAGCTGTATGGTATTCCAACTGGATCAATGATAAGCACTCTACTAGTAAACGATAAGATATTTGTAAACAAGATGGTTTACGGACCTGAGGTATTGCCTGGGGGCAAGAAACTTAACGGAGCTATCAAGCCTAGCCGTGGAGATATTATTGTTTTTCCAAATCCTGATTATCAAGACCGCGGTGTCATCTTCAATACTGCTCAGCGTTTAATCTATATGTTGACCTTGACTAAGGTTGATCTTGACAAGAATGAGAAGCACTATTTTATTAAGCGAGCTATTGGCTGTGGTGGTGATACTTTTAAGTTTGTTAATGGTCAGTTATATATCAAGCCTATGGGTTTGAGTGAATTTTATCCTGAACCTGAATTGATTTCTGATAGCTACTTCTATAATTCAGAATTGCCACTCTCTATTAAATATGATGCAGAACAGATTAAGATGAAACGTGAAGCAATGTATCGGACTCCTCATCTCTCAGAGGCTAAAGGTAATTGGGCTCTTGTTGCTGCCGGAAAGTATATCCCCGCAAAGCACTATCTTGCGCTCGGAGATAACCGTGATAACTCTTCTGATGGTCGCTATTTTGGGTTGATTCGAGAGGATGAGATTATTGGAAAGGCGTCGTTCAGGATTTTTCCATTAAGTAGGGCTGGCGGTATTGAGTAAGGTTGCTGGATTATATATTCACATTCCATTTTGTCGAGTCAAATGTGATTATTGCTCATTCTATTCGGTAACAAAATTTGATACTCATCTTATCGATTTATATCTAGCTAAGGTTGTCGATCAGGTTTTTTTTCTCAAAGATAAGTATCAAATCTCTCTGTTTGACACTGTTTTCATTGGGGGAGGGACTCCTTCTTTGATTCCTCCGGCTAGTCTGGCCTTGTTTATTGATAGATTAAATTTATCTGGTGTCAAGGAATTCACTGTTGAGGTTAACCCTGAGTCGGTGACTTCGGAATTTCTTGCTTCGTGCGGAGACTCTGGAGTGAACAGGATTAGTGCTGGTGTTCAGACTTTTTCGCAGAAGCATCGGGATATTATTGGGCGAGTCGGGCAGGAAGAGAAGGTTCTTGCCGGGTTGGATCTTATCGCCGGCGCCGGCTTCAAACATTTTAGCATTGATTTGATTTCTCATCTGCCACAGGACAGCATTTCACGTATTTCTGGTGATATTAAGAGTGCTGCTGGCTACGGGATAGACCACATGTCGATTTATTCTTTGTCGGTAGAGGATGGCACGCCGCTGTCTGACAGGGGAGCTACGGAGGCTGATGAAGATTTAGCATATGATCAGGCATTTGGCGAGGTGGTGGAGTCTTGCGGCTTATCGAAGTATGAAATTTCAAACTACGCAAAAGCTGATTGCCAATCTCTGCATAATTTGAAGTATTGGGATATGGAGGATTTTGTTGGGGTAGGTCCTGTTGCCTCGGGGACAATCTGCGACAGTCAGAACCGATTCGTGCGGCATGAGAATCCTGCTGATCTTTCGAAGTATCTGCTGCAGTCGAGCAAATTTGAGCAGATTGTCTATTCTAAACTTAGTCGCAATGAGGCAATCTTTGAGAATTTCATGATGGGGCTTCGATTAATCCGTGGTATTGATAATCTTTTATTTGTGAAGAAGTTTCAAGCTCTCCCACTTAGCTTTATTCCAAAAACCTATGATAGATTTTCTGAATTTTTCCTTGTAGATAGTGAATTTACTAGCTTAACTCCAGCGGGGCGGAATATTTTAAATACAATACTTGTTGATATTCTTGATGAGTTGGAATTCTAACGTGCGCAAAAAAAGAAGAAGTGGGCGACCACCTCTTCTTCTTAAAAAATTATCTTTTATCTTGGTGCTATATTGAATTTATAATTTGATTTACATCTTCTTCAATTGCAGCAATTACTGAATTTACCTGTTCTTGTGCATTCTCAAATCCGTTCTCTGTGCTTCGACAACATGACCCGTAAAACTTGATCTTTGGCTCAGTTCCTGATGGTCTAGCTGTGAAGACTGTTCCATCTTCGAGAATAAATTGCATTACATTTGATGATGGAAGTTCAATCTGCGTTGTTCTCTCTGTCGCAACATCAAACTCTTCTGAGCTTTTTAAATCTCGTATTTTCGTCACTTTTAATCCACCGAATGAGGATGGGGTGTCTGCTCGTAGATTATCCATCAATCCTTGCATAATCTTTAGACCTTTTTCTCCTTCGAAATACTTCGATATCAAGAACTCTTTGTAATACCCATATTTTTTGTAGATGCTGTTCAAGTAATCAAGCAATGATATCCCTTTGCTCTTGCAGTATAGTGCTAGCTCTGCTGTCATAAATGCTGCAGAGATTGCATCTTTGTCTCTAGTCTCTTTCTCCACTAGATATCCATAGCTTTCTTCAAATCCAAATATGTAGCTTTCGCCAAGTCTTTCCATCTCTTCCATTGCAGCAGCAATCCACTTGAAACCTGTTAGCACATCGTAACTTTTTACATTAAAAGAATTTGCTATATCAATGGCAAGTTGTGTAGTTACAATTGTCTTTACCGCAGCTGGGTTCTTCGGCATAATTCCTTTTTCTTTATATGACTCAAGCATGTAGTGAAGGATCATACATCCTAGCTGATTCCCTGTTATAAGTACATATTTCCCAGATGGGTCAGGTACAGCGATTCCTAATCTATCTGCATCAGGATCTGTTCCCATTACTAGATCAGCTTTCTTCGATGCAGCAAGGTCTAGCGCCATCTGCATTGCCTCTGCAATCTCCGGGTTAGGGAATGGGGCAGTCGGGAAATTCCCGTCTGGTTCTGCCTGTTCTGCTACAGTATCATAGCTTATTCCAAGCTCTGTAAAGAGACGCTCTATAAGGACCCTTCCTGTTCCGTGAAGAGGAGTATACACAATAGATGTTGTCTTTGCATACTCCTTTATCACTTCAGGGCGAATTGAGTATTTTTTCACAGTTTCAATAAACTTATTTTCAATTTCTTTGTCAAGATAGGTAAGACTACCATTGTCTAGAGCCTCTTTTTCAGAGATTGTCTTGATGGAGCTACCGACATTTCTTACTTTCTCAATAATACCCTTGTCTACTGGCGAGATAACTTGTGCGCCGTTGTTCCAGTATGCCTTGTACCCGTTATATTTTGCAGGATTGTGGCTAGCAGTTACAACAATTCCAGATGTAGCATTGAGATATCTTACTGCAAATGATAGGACTGGTGTAGGTTGTAGAGTAGGAAAAAGGTAGACCTTGATCCCGTTGCCAGCTAGAACCATTGCGGCACTTTTTGCAAACTCTTCAGAGTAGTTTCTTGAGTCAAATGCAATTACAACTGATTTATTGGTAGTAACATTTTCATTTATATAATTTGCTAATCCTTGGGTTGCCTGACTAACTGTGTATGGGTTCATTCGGTTAAATCCACCACCAATTACACCTCGAAGCCCGCCAGTTCCAAACTCAAGCTCACGGTAAAATCTATCATTTAACTCTTCATAATCATTTGCATCAATTACCTTTTGAAGATCTTCTCTAAACTCTTGGCTATTCTCAAGGCTTAGATACTCTTGTGCCTTTTTTAATAGGTTTTCTTTATTCATAAAAACTCCTAAAATATTTATTCAAACTAATTCATATAGTAATTTGCCACTTGAATTCAGCTGATACTATGTCTTTATTATATATAAAAAAAATAAATTCATAAAGAGGAATATTATTTTTTTTTATTGTGTTTATCAAAAAGCTAAAAAATGCTATTATAAATCATGCTACTTGTTAGGTTTAATTTGAGTAAATAAAATATTGAGGTGATTATGAGTTTATGGCATTTCTTCTGGACTGCAATGTTATCAATGCTTCCAATTGCTGAATTAAGGGGCGGTATCCCTTATGCGATTTTACGAGGAGATATTCCCTATTATATTGCATATTTTTACTGTGTATTTTTTAACTTTCTGGTTGCGCCATTTGGCTATCTTTTTCTAAAGCATTTTAACCACTTTGTATGTAAGCATGTTGGCTTCTATAGAAGGTTTTTTGAAAAAGTTTCAACTAAGGCTGAACTAAAGATTCGTCCTAAGGTAGAGAAGTACGGGTTCTGGGGTGTGATGATTTTTGTAGCTATCCCTCTTCCTATAACTGGTGCCTATACTGGAACACTTGGTGCATGGTTGCTTGGTGTCAGTTGGAAAAAGACCTGTCTTGCTGTTCTTTGTGGTGTAATAATATCAGGGATAATCGTTACTTCGATTGTTGTTTCTGGTTCTGAGGCTTTTTCATTCTTAATAAAAGATGTAGATAAGCTGTAAAATTATAAATAGTTCTAATTGGGAGAGATAATGGTAATTGACATAAAAAATGAGCTTAATCCTATGCAGTATGAGGCTGCTGCCACAGTTGAAGGACCTGTTTTAATTATCGCAGGTGCTGGAAGTGGTAAGACCCGTATGATAACCTTCCGTATCGCCCATATGATTTTGAATCACAAGATTCCGCAAGCAAGTATTTTAGCCTTGACCTTTACAAATAAGGCTGCGAAAGAGATGGCTGAGCGGGTAGTCGAATTAACTAAGAAGAAGATGACCAATCTAACAGTCTCTACTTTTCACTCTTTTGGTGTTCAAGTCTTAAAAAAGACGATACACCATCTTGGGTATAAGAGCAATTTTACAATTTATGATGAAAATGACAAGATTTCAGCTATCAAAGAGGCAGCTCGAGAATTAGAGATTCCTTACGAAGCCCTGAACTTGTTTGAATTATCTAAGACATTTTCTGATGTTAAGACTCTTCGCAGAGATTTTGATCCAAATGAGAAACATTTCAGGGTTTTGTATGAAAAATACAATGAGTGTCTCAAAGCATATAACGCGGTTGATTTTGATGATTTAATAATTTTACCAATCGAGATTTTTAACACCTTTCCAGATATTCTTGAAGAGTATCGCGAAAGGTTTAGATATATTATGGTTGATGAGTTCCAGGATACCTCTCTTATTCAGTATGAGATGGTTAGGTTGCTTGGTATGAAGTACAAGAATGTCTGCGTAGTGGGTGATGATGATCAATCTATCTACTCGTGGCGTGGTGCAAATTATCAGAATATTGTTAATTTTGAGAGTGATTTTCCTCTTTTAAAAGAGATCAAGCTTGAGCAGAATTATCGTTCGACTAAGGAAATTCTAACTGCTGCAAATCATGTAATTGCCAATAACACTAACAGAAAAGAGAAACAACTCTGGTCGGGAAATGATGGCGAGCGTTCGATTGAGATTTTTTACCCTGATAATGAGGCAGATGAAGCTGAATTCATTGCAGAGCTTATAAATACCTTGAAATTGAAAGAGAATATCAAATATGATGAGGTCGGCATCCTTGTTAGAACGAATAATCTCTCCTCGGTAATTGAGGAGGCTTTGCTGAGTGGGAATATCCCTTATCGTGTCTCAGGTGGGTCTAGTTTTTTCCAGCGAAAAGAGATTAAAGATATTATTGCATATCTCAAATTGATTGTTAATCCCAAGGATGATATTAGCTTCTTGAGGATAATTAATACCCCTCGGCGCGGAGTTGGTTTGAAGAATCTCGGTAAGATTCGCCACTATTCAGACTCGTTTCACTGTTCTCTCTTTGAAGCTATGCAGCAGATGACTAGTAACACCTCGTATGTAATGCCTGATAATCTTCGTTCATGTCTTAGTGAGTTTTGTGAGCTAATTCTTGAATATAAAGAAAAATTTGAGACTAACAAGAATTTAGCTGCCCACACCTTGGATTTTATTGAAACTATAAATTACTGGGGATACTTAATTATTGATAATCAGAGTAATGATAAGTTGGTTAGATGGAAATACGGAAATGTTAAGAGATTTGTTGAGTTTTTGAGACGTTGGGAGAGCAATCCTGATAATCCTAATCCTAATTTAGGAGGGTATTTGACTCGAATTACCTTAATTTCTTCGGATGAAGATGATCCTGATGATATTCTTGGTAAGGTTAATCTAATGACTATACATGCTTCGAAAGGTTTAGAGTTTGATCGGGTATTTCTTGCAGGAGTGGAGGATAAGATAATTCCTCATGAACGAAGTATTGAAGAGAATCCTGAAAATATTGAAGAGGAGAGGCGATTATTTTATGTTGCTATAACAAGAGCAAGACAAAAGTTGTATATAACCTCGTGTAGGACTAGAAAATCTATGAGGGAGACGTTACAATCTAAGCCAAGTAGGTTTTTGGCTGAGATTCCAAAGAATTTGATAAATAACCATGTTCCTGATACTGCTATTTCTGAAGATGATGTTAGCCGTGCATTTGCTAGTTTGAAGGATTTGTTTAAAAAGGAGAAGACATGAGAAGGTTTTTATTTTTATTTATATGCTTTTCTTTCATATCTGTGCAGGCTTTTTCATCAGAAAATGACCAGGAGGATTTGAAAGTTAATTTACCCAAACTTGAAGAAGAGTTAGCACAGGTTAAGAAGCAACAAGAAGCTTACCGTGCAGTCAATATCACTGGCGCCTTGCTTGCTCTTTTAGGAATATCTTTTCTTCTTGCTGATTCTCTGGTAGGCGAGGATGACCCTACCGCAAAGAATGGACCGCTCTCCTACGCAGGTGCAAGTTTTGTTGGGATTGGAGGGGTTTCTTGCATTGTTTTTTCAATTTTATATTTCACAAATGAAGAGCGACACCAGAAGTTAGAAAGTACTGTAAATTATTATAGAAATTTAGAAGAGATTATTTACGAGAGTAAAAAGCCCGACCCTGACCCTGAGGCTACTCCCGACAGCGACACGCCTGGAACAGAACCTGAGGCTACGCCCGACAGCGACACGCCTGGAACTGATCCTGAGGCTACGCCCGACAGCGACGCGCCTGGAACTGAACCTGAGGCTACGCCCGACAGCGACACGCCTGGAACTGAACCTGAGGCTACGCCCGACAGCGACACGCCTGGAACTGAACCTGAGGCTACGCCCGACAGCGACACGCC
>JAFGXN010000166.1 GCA_016936615.1 Spirochaetales bacterium
AAAGTATCGATAATCAAATATTTTATAAGAGGCCTATATGAGAAATTATTATTCAGTAAAAAAGGAAGGATTGTATGATCCTCTTAATGAGCATGAGGCTTGTGGTGTTGGCTTTGTTGCAGACATCAAGGGAAAGAGATCTCATTCAATTATTGAAGAGGGTATGGAGATTTTAAAAAATCTTGAACACAGAGGTGCTGTCGGTGGTGATGCTAAAACTGGTGATGGTGCTGGTATGCTTGTTCAGATGCCACATAAATTTTTAAAAAAAACAGTTAGCTTTGATCTGCCAGATGAGGGTAGTTATGGCGCTGGTATTGTATTTTTGCCAAGAGATGAAAAAAAATTAGCAAAGTCTCTCAAGTTGATTGAAGATGAGGTTAAGAGCTTTGGCGCTAAACTTCTTGGAATCAGAGATCTGCCAATTGCTCCTGATTGTCTAGGTGAATTAGCACTGAATGTAATGCCTAGCTTTCGACAGGTATTTGTCTCTGTCGGTAAGATTTCTGGTGATGAGCTAGAGGTCAAGCTTTATATGCTTCGAAAGATTATGGAGAAAAAGGCTGCCGATGCAGGATTCTCAATTGATGAGTTCTATTTTTCATCTTTTTCTTGCAAAACAATGATTTACAAGGGTATGTTTGTTGCACCACAGTTCAGAGTCTTCTATCCAGACTTGGCTGATAAGGATTTTGAGAGTGCTATTGCTCTTGTTCATCAGAGATACAGTACAAATACATTCCCATCATGGCCATTAGCACAGCCTTTTAGGTATATTGCTCATAATGGTGAGATAAACACTTTGAAAAGAAATGTTAACAATATGACCGCACGAGAGACTACCCTCGGTTCTGAGAGATTTGGCGACAACTTAGATAAGATGTATCCAATTGTCTTGGCTGGCGGAAGTGACTCTGCTGCATTTGATAATGTATTTGAGCTATTGAATATGGGTGGTCGTGATATTGAACACTCAATGATGATGATGGTTCCTGAGGCCTTTGGTTCTGGCTTCCACATGTCTGAAGATAGAAGATTATTCTATGAGTATCACGCATCAATTATGGAACCTTGGGATGGTCCTGCAGCCATTGCCTTCACTGACGGTGTGAGGATTGGCGCGACACTTGACCGAAACGGACTAAGACCAGGTCGATACACTATCACTCGAAGCGGAAAGATTGTTATGGCTTCGGAAGCTGGTGTAATTGATATTCCAGTAGAGGATATCCTGCAGAACGGAAGATTAGCGCCAGGAAAGATGATCTTGATAGATACTAGCACTGGGCGAGTAAAAAAAGACAACGAGATAAAGAGTATTATTACTCGAAAGCACCCTTATCGTCGCTGGTTAGAAGAGAATAAGATAGAGTTAAGCGGATTGTTGGGGCTTCCAGGTCCTGTTGATATCGATGCGGATACACTGTATAGCCGATTTAGACTTTTTGGTTACACTTTCGAAGACCTAAAGTTGATAATTGCCTCAATGGCGAATAATGCTCAGGAGCCAATTGGTTCGATGGGTAACGATACGCCACCAGCAGTTCTTTCTCAGAAGGCGCCACTTTTGTATGACTATTTTAGACAACTCTTTGCCCAGGTAACAAATCCACCTATAGATCCATACCGAGAGAATTTGGTTATGTCTCTGATGAGCTTTGTTGGTCGTGAGAGAAATCTCCTTGATCAGTCGCCTGAGCATTGTCGACAATTAAAGCTTGCTCACCCTGTCTTGACAAATGATGATATTATTAAATTGAAAAAGTCAGATATAAAAGGGTTTGCTGTCGATTCTGTTGATATGGTCTTTGAAGTTAAAGATGAAAAAAATCTTCTAGAATCTGCATTAGATGACTTCTGCAAGGCTGTAGAGGCGAAAATTGATAATGGGGCTTCGTTAATTATTCTTTCTGACAGAAATGTTGATTCGACAAATGCGCCTATCCCAGCACTTTTAGCAGTTTCAGCTGCACATAATTATCTTGTAAGTGTTGGAAAACGACATCTAGCAGCGCTAGTTGTCGAAAGTGGTGAGGTTCGTGAGGTTCAACATTTTGCTACGTTAATCAGCTTTGGTGCTAGTGGTGTTAATCCATACCTAGTCTTTGAATCAATTTCTGATTTACAGAAAAAAGGCTACATTGGCGAGGATGTAACTGAAGAGCAAGCTATTTTACATTACATAAATGCAGTTAAAAAAGGTCTGCTTAAGATTATGTCGAAGATGGGAATTTCTACAATCAGAAGTTACCGCGGTTCAAAGATCTTCGAGATTGTTGGGTTAGGTAAAGATCTAGTAGAAAAGTATTTTACTGGTGCGACTTCAAGGATTGGTGGTATCGGGCTAGATGTTATCCAGGACGAGATATTAGCAAGACATAAGAAAGCTTTTTTCAATATTGATGTGACAAAAGACACAGCTGAATCAAGCGGAGTCTATAGCTTTAGAAAAGAGGGAGAGAAACATCTATTCTCACCAAATGCAGTCGTATTACTTCAGAAAGCAGTTAGAACTGGTGACTTTAAGACTTTTTGCCAATATTCTGATGAGATAAATGATATTAGCAGGGGATATTCTACTTTTAGAAGCCTTTTTAAGATTAAAACTGGCAATGCAATTCCAATCGAAGAGGTTGAGTCTGAGAATGAGATTGTAAAAAGATTTGTCTCTTCTGCAATGTCGCTTGGTTCGTTAAGCCAGGAGGCTCACGAGACAATGGCGATTGCGATGAATCGCCTTGGTGGAATGAGCAATAGTGGTGAAGGTGGAGAAGGTGAGGAGAGATATACTCCTCTTGCAAATGGTGACAGTAAGAAGAGTAAGGTTAAGCAGGTTGCTTCTGGGCGTTTTGGTGTGGATGGTCCATACCTTGTAAACTGTGAAGAGTTACAGATTAAGATTGCTCAGGGAGCAAAGCCTGGTGAGGGTGGTCAGCTTCCTGGTCACAAGGTAAATGAGATGATTGCTAAGGTAAGACACTCAACTCCGGGGGTAATGTTGATTTCTCCTCCACCACACCATGATATCTACTCAATTGAGGATTTGTCTCAGCTTATCTTTGACTTGAAGAATGCGAACAAAGATGCACGAGTTTCAGTTAAGCTTGTATCTGAGCTTGGAGTTGGAACTGTCGCAGCAGGTGTTGCAAAGGGTAAGGCTGACATGGTACTTATCAGCGGTTCTGATGGTGGTACTGGAGCTTCTCCATTATCTTCAATCCGACACGCTGGCTCATACTGGGAGATAGGACTAGCTGAGACCCAGCAGACATTAATTAAGAATAAATTACGAAAAAATATTAGAGTTCAGGTCGATGGACAGTTAAAGACTGGTCGTGATGTTGTAATTGGCGCGCTGCTCGGAGCTGAAGAGTTTGGCTTTGGTTCATGCTCTCTAGTCTCAATCGGTTGTGTTATGATGAGAAAATGTCATGCAAATAATTGTCCGGTTGGAGTTGCAACTCAGGATCCAGAACTAAGAAAGAGATTTCCAGGAAAGCCTGAACATCTGATGAACTTTATGCTTTTTATAGCTAGACAGGTAAGAGAGTATATGGCTCAGATGGGCTTTAGAAAATTCGAAGAGATGGTTGGTCGAGTTGATATGCTAGATGTGGATAAGGCGGTTGACTTCTACAAGGCTCAGGGACTTGATTTTTCTGATGTATTGTATACAACCCCTGAAATATTGAAGGGTGATTTAACTTGCAAGCAGCCACAAGACCATGATTTCTCATTGTCGTTGGATCCTTCATTGATTGAAGAGTTAACACCGGCGATAGAGTCTCAGAGCAAGGCTACAGCTAAACGAACAATTAGAAACTGCAACAGAACAGTTGGTGCTATGTTAAGTAGCGAAGTTTTCAAGCGATATGGCTCAAAGGCATTGCCAGATGATACCTTAACAGTTGAGTTCAAAGGAATAGCAGGTCAGAGCTTTGGTGCCTTCCTTGCGAAGGGAATTACCTTCAAGATTGAAGGAGCAACTAATGATTATCTTGGAAAAGGCCTATCAGGAGGAAAGATAATACTTTATCCAGAAGCAGGTTACAAATTTTTACCTGAAAAAAATATAATCACTGGTAATGTTAACTTGTTCGGTGCTACTGGTGGAGTTGCCTACATAAATGGATGTGCTGGAGAGAGATTCGCAGTCCGAAACAGTGGTGCGACCGCAGTTGTTGAGGGTATTGGTGACCATGGTTGTGAGTATATGACAGGTGGACGAGTAATAGTTCTTGGTCGAACCGGTGTCAACTTTGCTGCAGGAATGAGCGGAGGAATCGCCTACGTCTACGATGCTGATCAGCTTTTTGATACTAAGTGTAACCACGACATGGTAGACCTTGAGGCGGTTGTAGAGGCTGCTGATTTGGAGTTTTTGCAGACAATGATAGAAAATCATTACAATTATACTGGAAGCCCTCTTGCTAAGCGTCTGCTAGATAGTTGGGAAGAGTCTATCTCAATGTTTGTAAAGGTTATGCCAATCGATTACAGAAAGGCCTTAGAGAGAATTAGTGAGAGTGAATCAAAGAATTCTGATTCAAACGCTGTTACAGAGGAGGTTTATTCATAATGGGTCAGTCAAAAGGATTTTTAGAGTACCAACGTCAAGTTGGTGGATACAGAGATATAGAAGAGAGATTAAAAGATTATAAAGAGGTCTTTAAACAATTAGGAAGCGAAGAGATAAAGAATCAATCTGCACGTTGTATGGATTGTGGAACACCTTTTTGCCACTCCCTCGGATGTCCACTTGGGAATTTGATTCCTGAGTTCAACGATGCTGTCTACAACGGGCAGTGGAAAGAGGCGTGGGAGCGACTAGAGAAGACAAATAATTTTCCTGAGATAACTGGAAGAATATGCCCTGCATTGTGTGAGGCTTCATGTACATTGTCGTTTAATGATAGCCCAGTAACAATTCGAGAGATTGAACTTGCAATCTCTGAATATGCTTATCAGAATGACTGGTATGAGCCTAAGGCGCCGGAAGTTGAGCTAGGCAAGTCGGTTGCTGTTGTTGGTTCTGGACCTTCTGGCATGGCTGCAGCTCAGCAGTTGCGAAGAAGCGGATTTGCTGTAACTCTTTTTGAGAAAAGCAATAAGATTGGCGGTTTGATGCGATATGGTATTCCTGATTTCAAACTTGCTAAAGATGTTATTGAACGAAGAGTTAAGCAGATGGCTGGCGAAGGTGTGAAATTTGAGACTGGCGTTAAGGTTGGTGAGGATCTATCTGTCGGATATTTGAAAAATAAGTTTGATGCGGTTGTTCTTACGATGGGTGCCGGAGAGCCTCGAGACCTGCCAGTTCCTGGTCGTGAGCTAAAAGGTGTTGACTTTGCGATGGATTTCTTGAGCCGTAACACAGATAAAGTAAATGGTGTCGATGTACCAGATTTTATCAATGTAAAAGATAAGGTTGTTCTTGTTATTGGTGGCGGTGATACAGGTTCAGACTGTGTCGGAACTTCAAATAGGCAAGGGGCAAAAAAGGTCTACCAGTTTGAGATTATGCCAAAGCCACAGGAGTGGACAGATGCGAACAATCCAAATTGGCCAAACTGGCCTAATATTCTACGGACTTCGTCTTCTCACTACGAGGGGGCTGAGAGAGACTGGAATATTGCTACAAAGCGTTTTACTGGAAAAGATGGTGTTCTTACCGGGGCAGATTTCGTTCGAGTAGAGTGGAAGGCTGATGAGAATGGGGCCTTCAAGATGCATGAACTGCCGGGTACTGAGTTCAGCCTTGCTGTCGATCAGGTCTTCTTGTCGATGGGATTTGTCCATGTCGAGCATGGTCAGGCTGTGAAGAACCCAGGTCTAGAGCTAGATCCACGAGGCAATATAGCAGTGAAAAATTTCATGACAAGTGTGCCAGGAATTTTCGCTGCCGGCGATGCTGTTTCAGGTGCGTCGTTAGTTGTCCGGGCGATTGATCAAGGTCGACGACTTGCACAAGAGGTAACAAAGTATTTGTTGGGTAAATAATTAAAACTGAAGAGCCTGTCTCCAATTCCGGGGGCAGGTTTTTTATGGTAAATTTTGCTTCAAACCTCTTCCAGATAAACTAATTCCCAGCCGTGGAAGATTATTATTCCCTTCTTCAAGCTAACCTCGCCGTATGGCGGAGTGTGGAG
>JAFGXN010000167.1 GCA_016936615.1 Spirochaetales bacterium
AGATCTTGATGTCTACCATGAAAGCTTGAAGACCTATTTAGATCTTAATGCAGTTGTCAGCACCTCGTATGGCGATGGTAAGAGAGAAGGCTTTGACGAAGGAATCTCCCGTGGCAGAGAGGTTGGCAGAAAAGAGGGCAGGAAAGAGGGGTTGCTGGAAGGCAAGAAGCAGGGGCAAATTGAATCAGCACTCAATATGTTAGCTAAAGGTTTTGATTTAACTGATATTGCTGATATAAGTGGACTGAGCCTCAAAGAGATTCAAGCTATAGCTAATAAGTTGTAGTGGAGGAGCTATGAAAGATAGATATGAATTCTCAAATGGTACTAGTATAAAAATCTGATTAGTTGATGACTATTTTTAAAATAAAAAAGCCCTTCAAGTAATCTTAAAGAGCTTTTTTATTATGATTATTTACCTAGATTTGAAAGACTTCCTTTTGTAAAAACCTTCCCATCGATTATTAAGTTACCTTCTGTAAGTTGGCTATCATTAAAGCTGTAGGTCACAGGATCCTTGTTGAATTTTTCCTCGTATGTGAGAGTTATTCCACCTTCTGAAATTAAATAGCTTCCTGAATATTCGGTAACGCAGCAAGCTCCTTCCTCTTTTATGAATTCAAAGAAGCTTCCTTCCGATATCCCAAAAAGAACTTGAGTCGATACTCCTGCGTTTGTATTTTCCCAAACACCCATGATCGGAAATCCTTCACTGTTGCCGCATGCTGTTAGACTTAGTGCTACGACAATTACAATAATTCCTAATACTTTAACTTTCATAATTTCTCCTTAAATGATTGTTATTTATATATACTATTTTAATAAAATATATTTGTCAATTTTTTTTTACATTTTTTCAATATATCTTGACAATTTTGTAATATCGTTATATTTTTATAGTATAACTTCGGGGCAGGGTGAGATTCCCTACCGGCGGTGATAGTCCGCGAGCTGCAATGCAGTATGATCTGGTGTAATTCCAGAACCGACAGTAAAGTCTGGATGATAGAAGTTTGTACATGAATTTGTATTTTACGCCCGGAGACTATCCGGGCTTTTTTTATGGAATTTTGAAAAATGATCTAATTATGGAGGATATTATGGTATTTTATGAGGGCGGATTTGATGCTAAAGGGCTTAAAATTGGTATTGTTGCTGGCAGATTTAATGATTTTATTACTGCACGACTTGTTGATGGTGCGGTTGATGCCTTGAAGAGAAATGGCTGTGCAGATGATGATATTGCGATTGCAAAGGTTCCTGGTGCTTTTGAGATTCCTCTTGTCGCTAAGAAGATGGTTGAGTCTAAAAAGTATGATGCTGTTATCACTTTGGGTGCAGTTATTAAGGGTTCTACTCCGCATTTTGATTATGTTTGCTCTGAGGTTTCAAAGGGTGTTGCTACTGTATCATTGAATGCTGGTATTCCAGTTATTTTTGGTGTATTGACTACTAATTCTATCGAAGAGGCTATTGAGAGAGCTGGAACTAAGGCTGGTAACAAGGGTTTTGATGCTGCTGTTTCTGCTATTGAGATGGTTAATTTGTGTAAAGGTCTGTAAAATTGAATTTTTCTTCCTTTGATAAGCAGATGATGGATTTAGCTCTTGAGCTTTCACTTAATGGCATTGGCAAGGTTAATCCGAACCCCTTAGTTGGTGCTGTTGTGGTAAAGGACGGGTGCATTGTGGGCAAGGGTTTCCACCCGATGTATAAGCAGCCCCATGCCGAGGTCTTTGCGATCAGGGAGGCGGGAGAGCAGGCCCGCGGGGCTGATATCTATGTGACGCTTGAGCCGTGTTCTCATTTCGGGAATACTCCGCCATGCGCAGATCTGCTTATCGAGGCGGGAGTTGCACGGTGTTTTATTGCAATTCTAGATCCTAATCCTCTGGTTGCCGGTAATGGTGTGAGAAAATTGCAGGCTGCAGGGATTGAGGTATTTGTTGGCTTGTGTGCTGATGAGGCATGGCGGATAAACAGGGTTTTTCTTAAATACATAACTACAAAAATCCCGTTTGTCTTCCTCAAATACGGCTCGACTCTTGATGGGAAGATTGCTGCTTCGTCTAAGCGGGGCGAGAAGATTACTAATCAGGCTGTCTGGGAGAGGGTTCACCGCTACCGGAATGAGTTTGCCGGGATTCTTGTCGGGATAAATACTCTGATTGGAGATAATCCGAGGCTTGACTGCAGGCTTGAGGGGGGACGCAATCCGCACAGGTTTGTGATAGATCCGAATTTTAAGACTGATAGTTCTATGAACTTTGTTGTGAATAATTCAGATTGCAGGAGTGTTGTTATTACTTCTGTTGATTTTAAAGATAGTGTTAAGTTTAGTTTTTTAAAAGAGAAATATAATGTCGAGTTTATCCTTCTTGAGGGGAGAAAGTTCGATTTTCTTGAGATATTGAAAAAAATTGGCGAGATGAAGGTTGATTCGCTTCTTGTTGAGGGGGGTGGCGCTGTGATATCGCAGATTTTGAAAGAGGGATTGTTCGACGCGGGCGAGATTTTCATTGCGCCGGTTGTTCTGGGTGATGATTCGGCAGTGGCTTGTTGCAGCGGGCGTGAGTGCTTGTCTGTCGCAGATGGGATTGCCTTGCCGAATGTGAAGGTAAATTGCTACGGCGATAATGCCGGCTTTGAGTTTGAGAAATAAGGAGACTGCTATTTTTACAGGATTGATTGCTGAGAAGGGTAAGATTATCTCTTTGAATAAGAAAAAAGATTCAGCAGTGATTGTTGTTGCTGCAAAGAAGGTCCTTGATGGTGCTAAAATCGGGGATAGTATTGCTGTAAATGGTGTCTGCCTTACTGCGACTAAACTCGGGAGCGATTATTTTGAGGCTGACATCATGCATGAGACACTTAACAGGACGGTTTTTCGTAAAATTGGACCTGGTTCTGTGGTGAATCTTGAGAAATCGGTTACGTTGACGACTTTCTTAGGTGGGCATCTTGTTACAGGTGATATCGACACTGTCGGTACTATCTCTTCGATTAAGCAGGACGGAATTGCTAAGATTTATAAGATCTCTCTTGATACTGAGTATATGAAGTTTCTTGTGGAGAAGGGACGGGTTGCGATTGATGGTGCGAGTCTGACAGTTATCGATGTGAATGACAGCGAGGGATATTTTACTGTGTCGCTGATTCCTCACACGCAGGCTGAGATTACCCTTGGGGCGCGCGTCGCTGGTGATCAGGTTAATATTGAGACAGATTTGATTGGTAAGTATGTCTATAAATTTACTAAGAGTGATAATGCAAGTGGAGAGAAAAAGTCTGGTCTGACCATTTCTAAACTTGCTGAGAATGGCTTTTTATAAGATAAAAAGTGTAGCTGGGAGGTATGTATGCTAGATTCTGTTGAGGCTGCTATTGAAGAGATTAAAAAAGGCAGAGCGATTATTGTAATTGATGATGAGAATAGAGAAAATGAGGGCGATTTGGTCGCTGCTGCGCAGAATATTACTTATGAGACGCTGAATTTCATGGCTGTTGAGGCAAGGGGATTAACTTGTGTTCCGGTTGAGCCTGCGATTGCAGAAAGGCTTGGACTTTTTCCTATGATAGAAAAAAACACTGACAGCCACAATACTATGTTTACTGTATCGGTCGATGCCTTTGAGGGAACGACTACAGGAATTTCGATTGCTGACAGACTTAAGACTGTTCAGGCTCTTGTGAATCCTGATTCAAAGCCTGAGTCGTTCAGACGCCCTGGACATATGTTTCCGCTGATTGCGAAGTCGAAAGGAGTGCTTGAGCGTGCAGGACATACTGAGGCGGCGGTGGATCTGGCTAAGATGGCTGGGTTTGCTGGAGCTGGTGTTATCTGTGAGATTCTCAAGGCTGATGGAACTATGGCGCGGCTTGATGATCTTGAGGTTTATGCGAAGAAATTCGGACTGAAGATGATCTCGGTTGAGCAGTTGATTCAGTATCGCAAGCAGAATGAGATTCTTGTGACAAAGATTGCGCAGGCTAATCTTCCGACAAGGTGGGGCTCTTTCACTCTTTCTGGGTATCACTCGATTTTTGATAAAAAAGAGCATATTGTCCTGGCTAAAGGTGATTTGAGCGGTAAGGAGAATGTCCTTGTCCGTGTTCATTCTGAGTGTTTCACCGGCGATGTTCTTGGTTCGCTTCGTTGCGACTGTGAGCCGCAGCTTCACGAGGCGATGCAGCGGGTGGAAAATGAGCAGCTTGGTGCGGTAATTTATATGCGCCAGGAAGGTCGAGGGATTGGGCTTTTTAACAAAATAAAGGCCTATGATTTGCAGGATAAGGGATTTGATACTGTGGATGCGAACCTTGAGCTTGGGTTTGATGCGGAGATGAGGGATTACTGCGTGGCTGCCTCAATTATCAAGGATTTGGGAATCAAGTCGGTACGGCTTTTGACAAATAATCCGGATAAGATTGATGGTCTTGAGAAGTATAATATTAAGATTGCGAGTCGAGAGCCTATTGTTATTGAAACAAACTGCAATAACGAGTTCTATATGCAGACGAAGAAAGACCGGATGGGTCATTTGATATAAAATTAAACCGTGGGGTTGTGAATCTCCCACGGTTTTTTTATTTGCGTCGTTAGGCTGCTTTTTTCTTGAAGATAAAGCTGTATGGCAGACCGACAAATAGTGCACCGCCTAGGATGTTGCCAATTGTCGCTGGCAGCAGGTTTTTAATTAGGAAATCGTACATTGAAATGTCAGCTCCCTGTACCATGCTTAGTGGAATGAAGAACATATTTGCGATTGAGTGCTCAAATCCCATTACCACGAAGGCTGTTACAGGAACCCAGATTGCTAGGATTTTTCCAGTAGCATCTTTCGCACTAAATCCAACGACTGCGGCAAGGCAGACTAGCCAGTTTGCACCAATTCCTTTTATCAGTGTTATGAGAAAAGATGCTGAAGTCTTTTTGTGTGCGATGCTTGCAAGGAAGGTCTGGATATTCTCAGAGTCGAGAGTATGCACTAACTTTCCGAAAATCATTGCTGTCAAGAAAATTCCTATAAAGTTGCCGAGATAGGATATTCCCCAGATTTTTAGAAGATCTTTTATTCTGTATTTTTTCCCAAAAAGTCCTGTCGTTGTTACTGCAACGGTCGAGGTAAATAATTCTCCACCTGCAAGTGTTACAAGAAGGAAGCCAAGTGGGAAGAGTAGCCCAAAGATTAGGGAGACTAGTCCTGGGTTGCTTTGTGCTAGTTGTGGTAGTTCTCCTGTGACTTTGAGTGCAAATATGGAGCCTAGTCCAATATATGCTCCTCCAAGGATTGCCATAAAAATAAATTTTATAGTTTTTGTTTCATGCTTTTTAACAGCGATTGTCTCCATATTTTCTGTTATCTCATATGGTGTATTGTAGCTCACGTTCTCCGCCTTATTCGTAAAATTAGTAAACTGAAAGTTTTGTGTTTTTTCTTAGATACTCTTTGAACTCCTCAACCTTCTCAGGTGATGGAGGTTCTACTCCTTTAAGCTGGTAATCAAATCCTAGTTGTTCCCATTTTTCGATTCCCATTGTGTGGTAGGGTAGTATATCAATTCTTGTTGCATTTTTAAAGCTATTTGCATATTCTGCTAGAGAAATTTTGTCTTTTTCAGAATCTGTATAACCTGGAAGAAGTACATATCTAAGCCAAATTTCTACATCTTTCTCTTTTATTAGTTCTGCAAAGGCCTGAGTCATCTGGATCCTACTGTTTGTAAGGTTATAATGAGTTTTTGGGTCTGTGCTTTTTATATCAAAAAGTATGTAGTCAGTTAGTGTTACTGCTTCTCTGACACTGTCGGTTATTTCTACATTTCCAGCTGTGTCTATGCACGTGGTTAGACCAGATTTTTTCACAAGTTTAAGTAGCTCTACTACGAATTCGCCTTGAAGTAGGGGTTCGCCCCCAGTTATGGTGATTCCGCCATTTGAAGCCTTGTAAAAGTGCTTAAGAGTCATCATTTTTTTTATGATTTCATCTGGTGTATATAATTTACCGCCAGTTTGATCCCACGTGTCGCGGTTGTGGCAGTAGAGGCATTTCATTCTGCAGCCTTGTAGGAATACTAAGAATCTTATTCCAGGTCCGTCTACAGTTCCCATTGTCTCAAATGAATGAACTCGCCCTTCCATTGTGTGCTCCTTGTTTATCTGCACTGCCGGCATGCCGGCAGTACTTTAGATATCAGCAATCTGCATTTCTGCAAACTGCGGTGAAAATTATACCATGCTGTGGAATGTTCTGTTGATTACGTCAAGCTGTTGTTCTCTTGTTAGCTTGATGAAGTTTACTGCATATCCAGATACACGGATTGTTAGTTGAGGATATTTTTCGGGGTGTTCCATCGCGTCAAGAAGAGTCTCTCTTTCAAGGACATTGACGTTGATGTGGTGACCACCGCTGCTCATATAGCCGTCGATCATGTTTACTAGATTATTGGCTCGTTCATCAATATTCTTTCCTAGTGCTCCTGGTGCTGCGCTGAATGTGTATGAAATTCCATCTTGTGCATACTCATACGGAAGTTTAGCAACCGAAGCCATTGAAGCAATTGCTCCGTTCTCATCTCGGCCGTGCATAGGGTTGGCACCTGGTGCAAAAGGTTCGCCTTTTTTTCGTCCGTCAGGAGTGCTTCCTGTCTTTTTTCCATATACAACATTCGAAGTAATTGTAAGGATAGACATTGTTGGTTTAGCACCTCGGTATGTCTTACGATGCTCGAGTTTTGACATGAATTTCTCTACAAGACCTGATGCAATTTCATCAACTCTATCGTCATTATTTCCGAATTTTGGATAGTCTCCAGTAATTTCGAAGTCAACTGCTATGCCTTTCTCATTTCTGATTGGCTTAACCTTTGCATATTTGATAGCTGACAATGAGTCGGCACAGACTGAAAGACCTGCTATTCCTGCTGCCATTGTTCTTAGGACATCTCTGTCGTGCAAAGCCATCTGTATGCTCTCGTAGGCATATTTGTCGTGCATATAATGAATTATATTCAATGCATCTATGTAAACCTTTGCAATCCAGTCAAGGAATGAGTCAAATTTTCTCATTACTTCATCAAATTCAAGGTATTCTGAGCTAATTGGTGTGAATTCTGGACCAACTTGTACACCGCTGACTTCGTCTACTCCTCCGTTGATAGAGTAGAGTAGAGCCTTAGCAAGGTTACATCTAGCTCCGAAGAATTGCATCTGCTTTCCTACTCTCATCCCAGAGACACAGCAAGCAATAGCATAGTCATCTCCATAATATCTTCTCATCAGACCATCTGCTTCGTACTGGATTGAGCTTGTCTCAATTGAGACTTTTGCTGAGTACTTCTTGAAAGGTTCAGGAAGTCTTGGTGTCCATAAAATAGTTAAATTAGGTTCTGGCGCAGCACCAAGGTTGTAAAGGGTATGTAAAACTCTAAAAGATGTCTTTGTTACAAGAGGCCTTCCATCTGTTCCCATTCCACCTATTGCCTCAGTCACCCACACTGGATCTCCTGAGAAAAGTTCATTGTATTCTGGTGTTCGTAAAAACCTTACCATTCTAAGTTTCATCACAAAGTGGTCAATTACCTCCTGCGCTGATTCCTCAGTTAGTGTTCCCTCTGCAATATCTCTCTCAAAGTAGATATCTAGGAAGGTAGAGACTCTACCTAGGCTCATTGCAGCCCCGTTCTGCTCCTTGATTGCAGCAAGGTAGGCAAAATATAGCCATTGGACAGCTTCCATAGCATTTGTTGCTGGTTGGCTAATGTCAAACCCATATGATTGACCCATCTCTTTTAACATTTTGAGACTATTAATCTGTTCTGAAAGCTCTTCTCTTAGTCTAATTGTATGTTCAGAGATTAGCCCATTGTCGAGAGATGCTTTTTGTCGCATTTTATCTTGAATTAGAAAATCAACTCCGTAAAGTGCTACTCGTCTGTAATCTCCAATGATTCTTCCTCGACCATAGCCATCTGGAAGTCCAGTTATAATTCCTGCTTTTCTTGCAGCAAGAATTTCAGCGTTGTATGCAGAGAATACACCATCGTTGTGAGTTTTTCTATATTTGTTAAAAGTCTCTTTTACCTGGTCAGATAACTCATAGCCGTATGCCTGGCATGATTTTTCTACAACCTTGATTCCACCATATGGCATAATCGCTCGTTTAAGCGGATTATCAGTTTGAAGCCCAACGATAAGCTCTAGCTCTTCATTTATGTACCCTGGTTTGTGAGATGTGATGGTTGAAACTGTTTGAGCATCTATGTCTAGAGTTCCATTTTTGTCTCTTTCCTGCTGAAATAAATCCTTTACATTTCCCCATAATTTTTCTGTTCTTGTGGTTGGTCCTGCAAGAAAAGATTCATCACCCTCATAAGGTGTGTAATTCTCGTTTATAAACATCCTGACATCTACGGAATTTGTCCATTTTGTACCGCAGAAGCCTCTCCAAGCCTTGTCGAAATTAGTCATAATGCCTCCCAATCTGTTGTAGTTATTATTAGATAAAATATTATCGATATATTGTTAAGATAACAAATTTATTTCAAATAATAAAGCCTTTTTGCAGAAAAAATAGATAAATTTTTATCTATTTTGTAGAATATTCTATGATGTGGGTTCTTATTACAAGGGAAAAAGTCTTATCCTTGGTTCTGGTCTGACCACAAGCATCTATGCAGACACATTACAATATTTTATATTGATTGTCTACATTTGATGCTAGCGAAAGACAAATATTATTTGATAATTTTTTTTATATCAATTGAAATAAACTTTGTTAGATATTCGTTGTCAAAAGCCTCGTATATAATGCCAATCTCAGTCTCCGAGATCTTAACAATCTGGCTGTAACCAAAATAGCTGGGAATTAAAAGCTTTTTGTAGCTCCATGATAATCCGTCATCGTAGGAGATGTAGAGTGTTCCGTTGCTTCTGCCCAGATATCCGCCGCTTGATGCGTTTTGTGAGAAAAATGTGATTCCTCTTTTTTCCTTATCCGAATAGCTAAATTTTAGCAGTCCAGAGTTACAAGGTGATCCATAGAGTGTTTGGTCGATTGAAAATGGCTCCCAAGTTTCTCCTCCATCTTTGCTACGCGATACTGTTCTATATGGGAATTGGGGACGGCCATTCATATAGATCTCTCCCTCGTCTGTCTCACTAATTAATACCTCGTCAGTTTGATACTCAAATTCAAATGGTACAAAATTAGATCTAGTCCAGGTCTCTCCTTTGTCATCGCTATAGATTACCCCTGTGTAAAACTCTCTTGTGTGGCTGTTCACTCGTTTGTTGTAGAGGGCAGGCATCACTATTCGACCTTTGTGTTTTCCTTTTTTTAACTCAATTCCATTTGCAGGACTTCCGGAGGTTGTAAAATCGTCGAATCTGATCTTCTTTTCAAGGTATTGTGGTTTAGTCCAATTTTTTCCATCATCATCGCTGTACCTATAGATTAGTTGTTGCGTTTTGCCTTTTTCAAATCCTGTGTGCAACATCTTTATCCAGCCATCTTTGCGAGCGTGGTATCCATGGGGAAAGGTTTCGTAGAAGAGAATTATTCTTCCAGATTCAAGTGCAACAGCTGATGGGTTGACCATTACTAGAGCTTTATCACTGTGGATGATTTCGAGATTGCTCCATGTCTTGCCATTATCGGAGCTTCGTTTTAGCACGATATCATTTTGAGCATGGTCATGTTTTCGGTATCGACCTTCGCATATTGCGATAAGAGCCGTATCAGTCTTGACGATCACAGGTATTCTGAAGTTAGTGTAGTCTCCTTCATTTTCTTTGAAAATTGTGGTAGAAAATTTTATAATATCTTCCTGGATTGTTTCAGTATTGCTCTCTTTTTGAAGCCTCATAGATTGGAAATTTGTATTTTTTGTAGTTGTGCAACTAGTTAATAGTATTAAAGCTATAATTAAGTATCTCATCTTAACCTCCATTTTAATTTTAAGTTTAAAAGTTGCGAAAAACTATGTTTTTTTTGAAGTAGATATGGTTTATCGTACTAAATTATAAATTAATAGTGAATCTTAAATAATTACTTGAAAAAAAATAGATTAAGCTATATTATTATATATCTTAAAAAATTGGTGATTATATTGTTAGCAAGATATTCAGTAGACAAGAAAGGTCGTAAAAGAAAAGTTGCAGATATTTTTGTAAAAGAAGAGCATAATATCGATAAATCTAAGATTCCTCCTTATGTATTTCAGATTGTAAAGAATTTGAAGGTTCATGGCTTTGAGGCCTATGTTGTTGGTGGAGCTGTTCGTGATTTATTGCTTGGTGAGGTGCCTAAAGATTATGATATCGTAACTGATGCGACTCCGGGTAAAATAAAAAAGATTTTTCAAAACTCAAGAATTATTGGTCGTAGGTTTAAATTAGTCCATTTGTACTATAATAAAGATATTGTAGAGGTTTCTACATTTCGTTCGAACGAAGCAGATAACTTCTTTAATGTTTATGGTTCGATTGAAGATGATGTGACACGAAGAGATTTTAGTGTTAATGCTCTTTACTATTGCCCAGAACGTGAATGGGTTATCGATTATGTCGAGGGTGTAAAAGATTTGCGACGCGGTGTTCTCCGTTCCCTCATTGATTTAAATAAGACCTTTAAGCAGGATCCTGTCAGGATTATCCGTGCAATCAAGTATTCGCAGATTTCCAATCTGCAAATCTCTAGATCGTTAGCTAAGGCTATTGTTCAGGATTCTTACTTGTTAGCTTCAGTCTCTCCATCTCGTCTTGTTGAGGAGCTTTATAAAATTTTAAATTCGAAGAAGAGTTCTGAAATATTTAAGCTATTTTTAGATTTCAACATTGTAGAACATTTTTTACCCAATCTTTTTATCTCGTTAAAATCCAGCGATGACTCGTTACTTGAACAGAAGTTTCTAAAATCGCTTAAAGATTTAGATAGTTCAGATCAATTTTTTCAGCAGAAAAGATATTATCAAATATGTATGTTTCTTGAAGCTCTGATTATTGAGCCTTACAAGAAGGTTGCTGTAGATGAAATGTACAAGAACTATTTTAAGCAGATCAAAAACTTAATCTATCCTTTGACACCTCCTAATGCAGATGTGGAGAAGGCGGTTATTCGAATTATGAAGAACCAAGGTCTTAACTATGCAAAGAAGAGTAGAGGTCATAGAGGAAAAAAGCAAAATTAAAAAAAAAGACTGCCAATGGCAGTCTTTAGTTTATTCTTCGACTTGATCATCTTGTTGATCTGTAGGCTCTGGCTCTGGTGCTGTTTCTGTTGTTGGAGCCTCTTCTGTTGCTTCAACTTCTACCTGTGTCGAGAAGGTTTTTTCAGTATTTATAGTCTTTTGTAGTTTTTCAACCTTTGCTCGGAAAGATTCATCTTTTTCAAGTGTAATCTCAAGATAGTCGAGTGCATCTTCAAGGTTCCCACTAGCATAGGCGTTTATTGCAAGTGCATAGTAGCAAAGTCCCTCATCTCCGTTCATCTGGAGTGCTGAATTGAAGTAGAATTCTGCCATTGCAAAATCATTTTTGTTATAGTTTATTAGCCCAAGATAATAATATGGAATAAAGTTATCATCCTTCATCTTTAGCGAATCTACAAATAATCCTTCTGCTTCATCATATTTTCCATTTCTATACATCTCTATTCCGTCATTAATCAACTCTGGAAATGTTCGCAGACCATTTATATAATTGAAATAATCGCTCTGGAATTTATTTTTATTTATCCAGTTAAAGGCTTCGACCGTCTTCATGTTATTTTCATCACTTGTTCCAGCTTTTTCTAGTCCGCCGATAGTGTTCCATATCACTCTATTATATTCTGCAGATGGATAGTTGAGAAGGAATGAGACAAGTGACCAAGATTGTGCATAAAAAAGTTCAGAGTTTTCTTGAACTACTTTGTTGTCAGCTTGAAGTAGAGTAGGCATAGGAATTAACTTTTTTTCACTATTTATTGTGTTCTTTAGTGTCTGTAACCATGCAAGATTCTCTTTGTATATGTATTCTCCTCTCTGTGAATCAAATTCTGATTTCTCGAAGTATACTGCGACCCCTTTCTCTAACCATAGAGGAGGTCTCTGTATTACAGATCTGATATACTGTATACAAGAGTAGTGGAGTAGTGTTTCATCAAAATTCACTAGCCCTGTCTTGTAGCCTACTAGCTCATTAAGCGCTTGATTTGAAAATTGTATGAATAAAAATGATGAGCTTGTATTCATTTCGTATTTGCTTATGTAGCTTTTGAATGACTCTTCTGTGTTAAAAATTTTAACTATGAACTTGTTTGCTGGCCCAGCTTCAGGGTGGAATCTAAAAAAGTTGTTATATAGGTTAAAAGAGGCATCTAGCTTCTCAATTATTTCTTCATATTCTGAAATTTCACCTTGAACAAATACTTTGTAATATTCTCCCTCTTGCATGTTGTCAAATTTTGTTGCAAATGCACTTGTAACTGCAAATAAGGCCAAAACAAAAATTGTTAAACTTCTTTTTATCATTAGTTTCTCCTTAAGAAATGATTTTCTTATATATTTACTTTTTTATTATCGGTTGCTTTTTCTTTTTTTTGAAAATATATTTTCTTTTTTCTTGCTCATTTTAAAAACTTCTATATCCACCTTTTCAATCATTATTCCTGTGTACCTTTCAATGCTCTCTGTTAAGTAGGTTTGGAATTCATGAAGATCGCCTGAGAGCTGTGCTCCAAACGGGATATCGATAAAAAGTTTAATGATATAATTTTTTGCTCCTTTTTTTACTGAGACCTTTCTAATTATCATGCTACTGTTGAATTCATCAGCGCAGTGATAGATCATTTGAGCAAGCGCTGGTTCTGAAATGGTGACCTTTCCGTGTTGCTTGTATTCTGGGGTGACTACAGTCTTCTCTACGAATGTTCTCTTGTTCTTTTTGACAAAGCTATTTTTTATGAAAATTCTTAATGATTCATATAGAAGAGAAGGGTAGTCGCGTGATATTTCAACTGAAGGAACCGGAATTACATGTTTTCCTTCGGTATGTCTTGACCGCATCGCTTTTTTTATCTCTTCTTCGTTTGAAATATCTTCGATTTTGATAATTTTATCTGGTGCTGGCAGATTTAGTCTGTCACATATTTTTGATATCATTTTCTCGGAGGTTCCAATAACTAGTATTTTATTGGTTATATTTTTTTCAATAGATTCCTTGACCTCTTTTCTGTGTCTACTATCTTCAAAAAGTGCAGTCTTAATTGCTCGGATATAATTGAGTTCTTTCTTTGCGGATTTTCCTGCGATAATCTTTTGCCCTTTTATAAGCAACCCATCATCTATGATTAGGTCTATACCGTATTTTTGTGCAATCAATTTTGCTCTAAAACTTTTACCTGTCCCACTTTTTCCGACTAGAGCATATACTTTAATACCTTTTATAAACCATGATAGGTTGTTGAAAAATTTTGCCATATAGAAAATATATTAGTTTATTGGAAAAAATGGTAGTATTATTTTTATTTTTGAGAAGATTTTTATCAAAAGTTTTTATTGTCTATCGTTTTTATAAGAGATTGACAGTATTATATATTTGGTAAATAATATAAATGTGGAGATTTTTTAAGGTCACCATTTTATAAAAAATTTTGTCACACAGATAGATAAATATTCTGATTTTTTTTTATCCTATAGTTGACAAAAAAACAAATCATAAGGAAACTGTAGAATACGTTATGTTTGATTTTATTTTTGCTCAACACAATTATAAGAGAAATTCTATTATATTTATCTCTCTTTTATCATTATTTTCATTATTACTGCTATTGATTCCAACTGAAGATACAAACATGAAATTAGTTGGAGATTGTTACTCTGTTATTGGTGATGTCTCTGCGTTTTTAACTAAGAATAATATTCCTCATATCTCGAAAGATAATTATCAGGTTAGTTACAACGATTTTTATAAGACCTCTTCTCTTTCTGTTGCTGAATTAGAGCAACGGTTTTTACCTGAGGATCCTCGTTTTGACCCTTATCTACGAGCTTTGCCCCGACTTTTTTCAGCAACTTCAGGAGATCAAGCTTTGCCAATTTCTTATGTGAAGTATTCTCGCTCTCCTCTTTTTTTGTATTTTAAGTTAAAAAAGATAATTCCAAGCCAATACTCGTGGCATATCTACGGGTTTTCAATAACTCAATATTTATTAAACTTTGTAGTGGCTATTGTCGCTTTGTTCTTCTTTTTAAGAATAGCAACGAAGAAGAATTTTTTTGCATCGATTTTACTAGTTCCTTTATTTATTTCCGCATTTAAGGTTCCTCCATCGCTTTTTTATTTGTATTTGATAAATTTTCTTTTTATATATTTTTCGTTTTCGAATTTTGCAAAAGAGGTAGAGGCCTATTTTTATTATAGTGTAAAGCGGTCACCTGATTTTTTTTGGAGCATATTGAAAAATTTGGGGATTTTTTGCTTTTTTTATTTAGTGGTTACTATTTTTCTCAGATTAAAATTCTCCTTTTTTATCTATTCTACAATTTCTTTGCTTCTGATTCTTGTCGGGTATCTATTTTTTATAAATTTAAAAATGAATAGGGTGTTGCTTAGCTCTCATATCTCGTTTATGCCTGTCTCTATATTGAGGAGGGGAAGGATTGATTTTTCTAAAAAATATATTTCACTCGTGGTTCTGTTTTTTCCTCTTGTATTCTTTTTAAATTGGGAATCAAGGTTGGCTGTTCCAGCATATTCAAGATCATTAGAATCTATCTCTTCGTATGAGAATCTTCAAAAGGCTGAGATTGATAGTTTTCTTCCAAATTCTTCAATGTATTTGATGCATAACTTGTACCAACGTAATTTTATTAATGAAATGCCGTGGGTAATGCCTGAGATAAATCAGACATTCACGAAGAATAATTTTAAGTTAGATAATGGTGTGATTAAGGAAAATTTAATTAATTATTATGTGTTTACACATTTTGAATATAGCAATATAATTGAACTATTCGAAAAAGATGCTTTATATAAAATGATTGGATACCGACAACGGCTCTCTAGTGGAGCTTTCGCTAGGAATGTTGTTGTCTCGAAGAATTATCTGCATTTTCTTGCGGTAAATGTGATTTTTCTTATAATCTTCTCTTTTTATTGGCTTGTTTTGAATAATTTATTGGGAATATACAAGAGGGTTTTTGTCTTGGGTTATAAGGAGATTGGTCAAAAAATATGATAAAGGTAAAAAGTTTCGGAAGGGGTGGTGTCCATCCTTCAGGTTACAAGAAATTGGCAAATAGTAAATCAATTAAGAGATTGGTTTATTCTGGCAATTATATTGTACCTATGTCTCAACACTTAGGTGCACCTGCTCAATGTTTGGTTAGTGTTGGCGATGAGATTAAGGAGTATCAGTTGATAGGTGAGGCTGCGGGGTTTATCTCTGCAAATGTTCATTCACCTGTTACTGGGAAGGTTGTAGGATTGAGGCAAATCAGTTTGCCTAATGGTGCAGTATCGAATGCTGTTGAGATTGAGCCGGATAAAGATTTTATAGATAATATGAGTTCTCAGCAGAATGATAATTCTGATTTTAATCTTGATGAGATGCCATCTGAGATTCTTATCGAAAAGATTAAAGCAGCAGGAATTGTCGGAATGGGTGGTGCTACATTTCCTGCAAATGTAAAATTATCTGTACCAAAAGGTAAAAATTGCACAGATTTAATCATAAATGGGGTTGAGTGTGAGCCGTTTTTGTGTGCAGACCACAGATTGATGCTGGAAAAAGGTGATCAGATATTTAAAGGTATTGAAATTCTAAAAAAAATCCTTAATCCAGATAATATTTCGATTGGTATAGAGAATAATAAAAAAGATGCTATTGCAAATTTTATCAATATAAATGCTGAAAAGGGAGTTGGCTGTAACATTCAGCCACTGAAGGTTAAATATCCTCAGGGAGATGAGAAGCAGTTGATAAAGGCTATAATGGGTAAGGAGTTACCTTCTGGAGCTTTGCCGATTGATCTTGGGGCTGTTGTTCTTAATGTCTCGACTGTCCACGCAATATATGATCTTTTTTACAATGGGAAGGCGCTAGTTGAGCGTGTTGTCACAGTCACCGGTGATGCGATTGCAAATCCTTCTAATTTTCTTGTCAGGGTTGGTGTTCCATACTCTTTTTTGATTGAGCAGGCTGGTGGGTTTGTGGATGAGGTTAAAAAGATTGTTTCAGGCGGTCCTATGATGGGATTTGCTGTGCTAGATACAAGTGTTCCTATAACAAAGGGGTCTGGTGGAATCCTTTGCTTGAGCAAGAGTATTGTCAGAGATAAGCATACTACTAATTGTTTGAGTTGTGGTCGATGCTTGAATGCTTGCCCGATGGGGTTATCACCTGCAATGCTTTACAAATTAATTGATTCTGGGAAGTATGGTCCTGCCATGAAGATGGGGCTTATGGATTGCAAGGAGTGTGGCTGTTGTTCTTATGTCTGTCCTGCTGCAATTCCTTTGGTTCAAGGATTTAAGCTAGGGAAAAGGATGGGTAGAAAATAATGGAAAAGAAGAGTAGTGAATCTTTAGAAAAATATCCTGTTATCGAGGTTTCGCCACATTTGAAAGCGACTTCGACAACATTTACAATAATGTGGGCTGTCTCAATTAGTTTAATTCCTGCTGCACTGTGGGGAGTTATCTCATTCGGGTGGTACTCTCTTGTTGTTCTTTTGGCTAGTATTATTTCAGCTGTCGCTGCAGAAGGTTTGGTTAATTGGGGAACAAAGAGGCTTACAATTCATGATGGGTCAGCTTTTTTGACAGGTCTTCTTATTGGGTTTAATATGCCTCCAGAAATTCCAATCTATATACCGGTTATTGGCTCATTTTTTGCAATTCTTGTGGTAAAGGCTGCATTTGGCGGACTTGGTTCGAATTGGATGAATCCTGCACTTGCTGGTCGTGTCTTTGTCTTTTTTAGTTTTAATCAGATGGGAGGTTCATGTTGGAAGAAGCCTAGATTTCTGCCCGAGATGGTGGATTCTATTAGTTCTGCTACACCACTCTCTGTTGTGAAGTCTCAGGGTGCAGAGTGTGGAATAAATTCCTTTGAATTTCTAAAGCAGATGGGTTATTCTCATTCAGCTTTCGATGCAAAATTGACAGATTTTTTTAATAGCAGTTTTGGGCTAACACTTCCAAACGGGTATTTTGATGCATTTGTTGGAAATATTCCTGGCTGTATCGGTGAGGTATCAGCATTGTTGCTTATCCTTGGTGGTATCTTCTTGCTGGCGAAGAAAATTATTACCTGGCATATCCCTGTCGCGTATATTGTTTCATTTTTACTTTTTTCTTGGATCTTTGGTGGGCTTCAGACTGGTTCTGGATACTTTAGTGGTGATGCTTTTTTTCATCTATTTACAGGTGGAGTGATTTTAGCTGCATTTTATATGGCTACTGATATGGCGACATCCCCGGTTTACCCTAAGGGGCTTATTATTTATGGTGTTCTGCTTGGTTTCTTTACCTTTTTCATAAGAGTCTTCGGATCTTTTCCTGAAGGAGCATCTTTAGCTATTCTTTTTATGAATATGTTTGTTCCAATGATAAATAAGTTGACTAAGAGTAAGCCTTTTGGTTATGTGAAGACAAAAAAGGAGGCAAAATGAAGATAAATGATTTGACTAAGACTGTTCTGTCTTTAACTATTATTGTTCTGGTGTCGGTTGGTTTGCTGGCATTTGTAGATAGTATTACTAAAGAGAAGATAGAACAGAACATGACTGCGGATTGTAATTTAAACCTTGAATCAGTAATACCTGCTGGGATGCAGATTTCTAAAAGGTTTGATAGTGAAAATCTTGATAAAATTAAAAATGATAAGAAAATTGATGCTATCATCACCCTTGTGGATAGTGAGTCTCAGATTGTTGGGTGTGTCTTGGAGTTGCGAGGAAGAGGTTATAATGGTAATTTACAGATTTTCTGTTCATATGATATAGCTGGTGAGGTTCTTTTAGCAACATTAGGTCAGAATGATGAGACAGCTGGTATAGGGAAGAAGGCTGAGGAAGATGGGTATATGGATATGTTTATTGGTTCTGGGAATAGTAAATTGGTTCCTGTGAGTAAGACTATGCTTCCATCCGAAGAGGCTAATGCTATTAGTGGTGCTACAATTACATTTGTTGGTGTTTCTCAGGTTATTGCCTATGGATCTGAATTAGTAAAGGGGTTGAATCTCTCAGAGTTAGGAGATAATAATGAGTAACAAAAATTCAAAGATAAATATTTTAGTTCGGGGTATAATTCTTGAGAATCCTGTTTTTGTTTTGTTATTAGGTTTGTGCCCTTTTCTTGGAGTTTCTAACCAGGTTATCAACTCTATCGGAATGGGTTTGGCAGTCTTGTTTGTTTTAATTTGTTCAAATGTTGCAATAAGCCTACTTAAGAATCTTATCCCAGATAAGGTTAGAATTCCTGCTTATATTGTTATTATTGCAACCTTTGTTACTGTTGTTGAGCTTGTTATGCATGCCTTTACACCAGAGCTTTATAACAATATGGCAACTTTTATTGTATTGATTGTAGTTAACTGTATTGTTCTTGGTAGGGCAGAAGCCTTTGCATCGAAAAATAATGTTGTTGACTCTGTTTTAGATGCTATTGGGATGTCTATTGGGTTTTTCTTTGCTCTTTTTCTGATGGCGACAATTCGTGAGGTCTTTGGCAGTGGAACATTTCTCGGTTTTAGAGTTCCTATCTTGGCAGATAATCCGATCAGGGTTATTGGTTCTCCAGCTGGCGCTATGATAGTAATGGGATTGTTACTTGCTTTTTTTAATTTTTTAAAGGATTACTTGTCAAAGAGATCTGCAAAAAAGGTGGAGAGTCTTGAGGTTGTTGAAAATTCTTTAGATTCTAAAGAATTAAATACTGAGGAGGCGGTGTAATATGGAATATTTAGCTATTTTAATTTCTTTTATTTTTATAAATAACTATGTTTTAGTTAAATTTTATGGAATTTGTCCGTTTATTGGGGTCTCTAAAGATGTTGAATCGGCTCTAGGAATGGGTGCTGCTGTTACTTTTGTTATGACTCTTGCTACTGCAGTTACTTGGATGATCTATAATTTGATTCTTGCACCATTAAATGCTGGTTATTTGAAGATTATTGCTTTTATTTTGGTTATTGCTGCCTTAGTTCAGTTAGTAGAGATTATAGTTCAGAAGTTTTCTCCTTCGCTGTATAAGGCTTTGGGAATTTATCTTCCGCTGATTACTACAAATTGTGCTGTATTGGGAATTACTATGGATGCGATTATCATTCAGAATTATGGCTTGTTTAAATCAATCTTTGCTGGATTTTCTGCTGGGCTTGGATTTACGTTAGTTTTGATTTTGATGTCAACTTTGAGAATGAAGCTTAATTTTGAAAAGGTTCCAAAGTATTTTAGAGGTGTTCCAATTGCATTTATTACTGGTGGATTGATGGCGATGGCTTTTATGGCTTTTGCTCCAACTATTATTTTTAAATTGTTTCCAAATTTATAGGGGTTAATATGAGTGAGTTAGTTCAGTATATTTTAACAGTTGTCTCAATGGGGCTTTTGGGTGCATTTCTAGCTGTTTTATTGTTTTTTGTCTCTAAGTTTTTTGCAGTAAAAAAAGATCAGAAGATTGTTGATGTAGAAGAAATTTTACCTGGAATAAATTGTGGTGCTTGTGGATTCCCTGGCTGCAGCGGTTATGCTAACGCTATTGTTAATTCAGGTGCACCCATTGATAAGTGTTCTCCTGGGGCTGGTGCAGTTATCTCCGCTTTAGCTTCATATCTTGGGATAGAGGCTGGAGAAGATTCCCTTCCTATGAAAGCCTTTGTTGCTTGTCGTGGTTCGAGAGATAAAGCTGCCATAAAGTATGATTACAGAGGTATGAAAGATTGTAATGCTATGAAGCTTCTGTATCAGGGCGATAAAGTCTGCTCGTATGGTTGTCTTGCAGGTGGAAGTTGTATTAAGGTTTGTCCTGTTGATGCAATTTCGTATGACTCAGAAGGCTGTGTTGTTGTAGACCAAAAAAAATGCATTGGTTGTGAGAAATGTATTGCGGTTTGTCCTACAAATGTGATAAAAATGATACCAGAGAACTCTAAGTTTGCTGTGGCGTGTAATTCAAAAGATAAGGGCGGAGTTGTAAAAAAATATTGTACAGTTGGCTGTATTGGTTGTAAAATATGTGAGAAGGTTTCAACTGATGGTGGATTTATAATAGAGGATTTCTTAGCCCGCATCGATTATTCTAAAATAAGTAATCAGAATATTGCTTATCAAAAGTGCCCTGCTAAGTGTATTTTAGAGTTAAATAAATAAAAGGTATTATTTTTGATGAATGAAATTAAGTTAGTTCTAGGAACATACAACTCTTTGCCTGTCAGTTCTACTCAAGAGGAATTTGAGTATTATTTTAAACATTGCTATGAACCTTATCTTAAAATGTTAAATGCAAATCCCGATTTTAAATCTGTTTTATTTTACTCTGGTTTTCTTTATGAGTGGTTTGATAAAAAGAAACCAGAAGTTAAGATGTTGCTTAAAGATTTGATTAAATCGAAGCAAGTAGAGTTGATTTCTGGTGCATATTATAATGCTGTTCTTCCTTTGTTGCCGTCTACGGATAGGAAAGCACAGATTGAGAATCTTACTAATTATATCTGTTCTAGTTTTAAAAAACGACCTAAGGGTTTCTATGTTTCAAAGGGGGTTTGGGAGCCTTCGTTGCCTACTACTTATACCTCCTCTTCTGCTGAGTATGTTTTTCTGGATAGACAAAATTTTTTAGCTTCTGGCATAGATGAACACCATATCTATTATCCTTGTATTACTGAGGATCAAGGGAAAAAACTTATAGTTTATCCTGCTAATTCATCATTAGCATCGAAGGTTGGCTTTGATGATCCTTATGAATTAGCAAGACAGATCTTTGAAAAATGTAATTCACGCTTTGTAGAAAAACGTGTGAATTCTGATATTCGTTCGAAAAGCCTTTTTTCATTGTTGCTTCCTGGCGAAACATTGGGATCTAATCTCATTGGTTTGGATAATATTTTTAAGGATGATTGGTTTGGTTCTTTTAAAGATGGTTTAAAAAAATATGGAATTACATTGACTCTTCCTCTCAAGGAGAATAAAAGGCTAGGAACTTTGAGAAAATTCTATTTCGGAACTACTGCGGACTCTGATATTACAAAGATGACTTTGAACAAAGAGCAACGGAAGACTTATGAGTTGATGATCCTGCATTTAAATGTTGATGAGATGCAGGCTTTGATTAATACCGGACAGTTTAGGCAGTTTGTGAATAAGTATTATGAGTCAAATAATTTGTATTCGAAAATGTTATATGTTGAGAGTTTGGCTAAGCATACCTCGGATAAGTCAAGGAAGAAGTCTGCTAAGGAACTTATCTATTCAGCTCAAGGTCATGATGTCTTTTGGCATGGTAGTCACTGCGGAATCTATGATAATCAGTTGCGATTGAAAATTTATAATATCCTTTTAACTGCTGAGAAAGATATAAAGACTGGTTCTGATTTTAAGACAAATTTTGCTAAGCATGATTTTAATTTTGATGGAAGTGAAGAATTATTATACAATGGGATACATTTTAATGCATATATAGATCGAGATTCTGCAGCTATCTTTGAGTTTGATTATTTTCCGACTTGTACAAATTATTGTGCTTGTATGTCTAAGTATGAAGAATACTATCATTCGGATATAGATCTTCACGGTTACCATTTTGATTTAAAGCCTCGTTATCTTTTTGATGATAAAATTTTTGAGGTAGGAACAAAGTATTCAGATTTCTTTCTTGGAATTATCGATAATAAGTTGGATTCTGAAGTCTATACTATTGACGATTTTGATGGAGATAAAAAGAGTGTTGGTTTTGTAGAAAAAGTTGATTTTGAACTCGCAGGTCTCCCCTCAAGTGTTGAAATAAATAAGAATTTTTCTTTTAGAAAAAATGATATAGAAGTTGAATATTTAATTAAAAATGAGGGATCTAAGGCTGTAGAGTTTAATTTTGCAACTTCTCTGAATCTTACATTTGGGGAATGGTCAAAAGAGTCTATAAACTTGTTAAAAGATGATGATCTTCTTGATTTTCTTGCAAAAGAACATAAGCATATTAGTAAATTTAATATTGAAGATCTTAAGAACAAGAATAAGATAAACTTTTCATCGACAAGGCATTTCGATATATGGGTAAATCCTATCTATACACAAACCCTTGTTTACGATAAAATAGAGAATAGATATCAGTGTACTGATTTTATGCCAGTCTGGAAGCTCAAGCTTGATAGCCAAGAGGAGTTCCGGCTGCAAATTACTATGTCGGTTATTCGCAGTTAATATGGGGGAAAAATGATTTCTGAGCTTAAAGCAAAAATTTCCGATCTTGATAAAGATATACACGAAACTTGGGGGCATCTTTGACCCTGATAGCCGTAAAAAAGAGATAGATTCTCTTAATTCTAAGATCTCTTCAGAAGGTTTCTGGGATAATAGAGAAGAAGCAGAGAAGGTCTTAAAAGAATTAAAAATAATGGAAAAAAAACTTACTCCTTGGTATAATATTATCGATGGATTAGATGATTTAAAGGCAATGTATGAGCTTACTGCAGATTCGGGCGGTGAAGCTGATCTGCTTGAGCTTGAGCAGATGTATGATTCGCTTTTTCTTGAGTATACAAATCAGAAACTTTTGGAGATGTTTGATGAAGAGACTGATTCTTGTGATGCTTTTTTGACTATTCATTCTGGTGCAGGTGGTACTGAGGCTTGTGATTGGGTCTCGATGCTTTATAGAATGTATATGAGATGGGCTGAAGATAAAAAATTTAAGGTTCAGATCTTGGATATGCTAGAAGCAGAAGGCGGCCTTAAATCAGTGACAGTTCAAATCTCTGGTGAGTTTGTTGCTGGTTATCTAAAAGGGGAGACAGGGATTCATCGTCTAGTTAGAATTTCTCCCTTTGATTCAAATGCCCGACGTCACACATCTTTTGCTTCCGTATATGTTTCACCTGTAATCGATGATAATATTGAAGTTGATATAAGGGTTGAGGATCTGAGAATAGATACATATAGAGCACAAGGTGCAGGTGGTCAGCATGTAAATACGACAGACTCTGCGGTTAGAATTACACATATACCGACAAATACGATTGTCCAGTGTCAAAATGAACGAAGTCAGCATAAGAATAAGGCTTCTGCTATGAAGATGTTGAAGTCAAGATTGTATGAGTATTATAAAGAAGAGCAGGATAAAGAGATTGCTGGGAAGATGCAGGAAAAAAAAGGAATCTCCTGGGGTAATCAGATTAGATCTTACGTCTTTCAACCATATACAATGGTAAAAGATCACAGAACAAAATGTGAAAAAGGAAATATTCAGGCTGTTATGGATGGTAATATCGACGATTTTATAGAGGAGTATCTTAAGTGGGCGTGGTCTCAAAGACAAGCATAAAGGTTATATTTTTTCTCTTTCTATCATTTTCAGTTTACTCCTTTGAATTCAAGGATCCTTCTGAAAACTGGAAAATTGCAATTCTTGAGGCTGAGTTAGTAAATGTTCCTCAGAATTTGCAGCATTTAGCCTTTCTTTTTCCTGAATTGGTGGCTGAGTTTCTTGATGAGATTGATAATCATGTTTTAACTGATTCTGAAATTATTGCTAGACAGAGATTTTTATACTCTCAAGAATTTGATAAAATATCTAAAAACATCTCTTCGAAGAGAAAGAGCTTAGACGAGGCTTTTTTTAAGCGGGAGAGAGATGAGGCTGCGGAAAGGAAGCTTGCTTCTGAAATTTATAGTTATAATAGCCAATTACGTGCATTAGAAAAGTTGGATTTTAGGACTATTTCTGTCTTCGAGGCTTTGCCTATCAAGTTGGTCTATGCTGAAGAGAAGGATCGCAAACTTTTTTCATATAATTCTAATATCGAGACGAAGGTTCAATTTGCTACACGTACTGAATCTGATTATATTATTTTTCCTAAAATCGAGTATTTATCATCTGTTCTCTATGTTAGTTTAGATGTTTATAGCAAAATCGAGGGAAAACTTATTTTTTCCAAGACAACTGTTGGTGATATTGGTAATTTTTCTGACATTCCACAAGCTTTTTACAAGGAGCTAGTGACCTTGGTTGCTGGTAGGCTTTGGGCTTCGGTAAAGATTACAACTACGCCAATTACTTCTTCAATCTATTTGAATGGAGAGAAGCGGGGTGCAGGTGTTCTTCGTATTCCATTTTTAACTCCTGGGAAATATGTTGTTACAATTGAAAACGCTGGATATTTTACTGATGAAATGGAAATTTCATTGGAGCCATATGAATATAAAGAGATTGATTTTGTTTTGAAAAAGGTCTTTTCGCCGCCTGTTCTTATTAATACCTTTCCTGCAAATGCGGATGTTTTTTTATCTTCAAAGTGGGTAGGGAAGACCCCTTTTGTTATTTTATCACCAGGTGAGAATGAGCATTTTATGATTAGAAAGCCAGGCTATCTAGATTATTCTGGGTTTATCGATTCTCAGCTTCTGGCTCAACAAAATTTTATTTTTTTAAATTTTCTTGAGTCATCTTCGACAGAGCGATTGAAGAAAAAGCGAGAGCAGTTCTATACATCGTTGGCTTTGCTCTCCTTGACACTTCCTGTCACCTTGATCTCGAGTGGTTTTTCGAGCAATTTCCCAAAATTGGGATCTTCTTCGATGTATCCTGATATAAATTATCATGACCAGTATGCAGCCTATTATGCTACGCAGGCTATCTTTATTTCGGGTATAATTTTAAATGTTATTATGGGTATAAACATGATTGTAGAGTCTGTTGACTATGTAAGATATGCTGATATTATGTGAGGTGGAGAATGTTTAAGGCTAAGAAAAAGAATCAGAGTTTTTCTTCAAAAATTAAGGGTATCTTTAAGAATGATATTGATTTGGATGCTTTGTACGAAGATCTTGAAGATTTATTGATTGAAGGCGATATTGGAGCAATTGTCTCTTATGAAATTGTTGAGAAATTAAAGGAACATGTTGCATCTAAGAAGATCAAAGACAATGAGGCTGTATTTGACGAATTGAAGGCTATTTTGCACGATTTTGTTCTGGAAACTCAACTAGTACCTGAGGCTGATAAGGTTAATGTCTACTTAGTTCTTGGCGTTAATGGAGTAGGTAAGACTACGACTATTGCTAAGCTTGCTAATTATTTCAATACCAACGGCTTAGCCAAAGATTGTATTCTTGCTGCTGGCGATACATTTCGAGCAGCTGCTATTGAGCAGTTAAGCTTACATGCCCAGCGACTAGGGCTTCGGGTTGTTGCTCATCAATCTGGTTCTGATCCAGCTGCGGTGATATACGACGCGGTGGAATCTGCTCACGCGAATAAGGTGAATTTAGTTCTTGCTGATACTGCGGGCAGAATGCACAGCAAGCAGAATTTGGTGAATGAGTTAGAAAAGATTGTTCGAGTTGTCTCTAAGAAGAGTGAAGATGCAATTATTAAGAAAATTCTTGTGATTGATTCTACAACAGGACAAAATGGTATAGCTCAGGCTGAAACATTTAATGATGCTGTTGGCATTGATGCAGTGATTTTGACAAAGTATGACTCTAAGTCGAAGGCTGGAATAGCAGTATCTATCTCGAAAAAATTAGGAATCCCAGTTGCTTATGTCGGGACTGGTGAGAGTTATGATTCTCTGATTCCATTTAGTAAGGATGACTATATAGATGAAATACTTGGGAAATAAGAAAATTTTACTTATATTGCTATATGTTTTTTCTTTTTCTTTTATATTTTCAAATATTATAGAGTACTATGAGAGTAACAAGTATGGTTTTGCGTTGAGGGAGATACATCCTTCAAGATTGCAAGACTTTGAATATGTGTTGATTTATGAGAACAGGGGATCTATCGAGACTAGAAGATTGCTTGAGAAGAATAAAGAGATTGCTAGGTGGGAGAGACGAAATAGATTTTCAGGAACCTATGTAGAGACTCAGTATAAGAATAATGAGATTGTCTTGGTTGTTCATTACTCTGGTGGTAGGTTAGTGAAAGAAGAGATCTATTTTGAAGGGAGTGTTTCTGAGATACGTGAATATAGTTATCGGAGTAATAATTTACTTGAGACTATATTGTACAATGCAAAAGGGACACATTTGTTCACTTACCGCTATTCAAGAGATGGTCGAGGGCGATTAACCTCAGTTGTAAAGCTTCAGAAAGATGAGGAGGGTAACTTTATTGAGGTTGCTTCTTTTTCCTTTCAGTATTCTGACCATTTTTTATCAATGCAGATTTTTATTGAAGGTGATGAGGTTTTAAAATTCATCTACACTAAGGGACGACTCCACACGGTGGAAGAGACTAAGGGTGGAGAATTAGTATATAGAAAGGAGTTCCCTTTAGATAAAGATATTGCAACCGAGACTGATTTTGTCAAGAAAGAGAACACAAACAGGGTCTATGACAAAGAGGGCAGGGTCGTAAAAGAGATTGTTGTAAATGAGAATGGAGAGAAATCTCAGATTTTTTTTACATATAATGAAGATGGACTTTTAATAGAGAGAAAGGTTAGAGCTCCGAAAATTCGAGAGCTTTTTACCTATGAGTATGATAGCGAGGGACAATTAGTTTTGGTTGAATATTTCTTGAACAGCAAAATCATGTGGCGTCGTGAATATTCTAATCTGCGTGATTATGAGGAATCGATTTTCAAGGACGGAGATGTCGTGTATAAGGCCTTGTTTTCAGATGGGCAGTTTGTTAAGGCCTTGGAAATTGGAGTAGAGAATTAGATTAAGGAGTGTTTTTTGAAAAAGGTTTTTCCAAAGTGGATATTTTTTTTAACATCGAGATATTTAGTAAATAAAAAAAGAAAATCTGCCTTGACTGTTAACTTGATAGCTACGTTCTTATTGACATTTGGAGTAGCAATACTAGTCGTGGTAATTTCAATCATGAATGGGATGCAGATGAAGTTTATAAATGATATCTTGGATATCTCTTCTTATCATTTGCAGGCTTCGAGTAATTTCACTTATAGCAAGACCTCAAGAGATGATTCTGAGACTATGAGGGCTGCTATTGCTGAAGAGAGTGCTGTGACTGCTGTCTTTGAGTTTATTGATGCTGATGTTATTCTGAAATATGATGATAATGATTTTGCAAGTATGGTTAGAGGCTTGCCTGAGAATATTCTAGAGTTAGATCCATCTTTTATGGAAAGTATATCCATGTATCTAGGTAAGTTTGATCTCTCTGGTGAGAATAACATTATATTAGGTCGAGATATGCATCAGAAGCTTGGAAGTCCTTATCCTGGCACAAAGATTAAGATGCTTGTTTTTCGTGAGGGAAGAATTGTCAATCCAGTTGTTCAAGAGTATAATGTAGCAGGAATCTATCAATCTGAGTACATAGAGATTGAGAATACACTGGTTTTTATGAATATCTCAGATGTTGCTGATTTTGCACGGCTTACAAATCTTAAATATGGGATAAAAATCCAAGACAAGAATAGAGATAGAGAGGTTTTGCGTCAGCTTGAAGCTTCAGAGCAACTTATATCTTTGAAATTTGATACTTGGAGGTCATATAATAAGTCTTTTTTTACTGCTTTGAAGATGGAGAAGATTGCGATGATGTTTCTTCTTGGTATGATAGTCTTTATCGTTGCATTCAGTCTCTACTATTCGTTAAAAAGGGTTGTTTTTGAGAAGAATCGAGATATTGCTATACTGAGATCTTTTGGTGCTACTCCAATTCAAATTAAGATTATATTTATTTTAGAGGGATTATTTATAGGATTCTTCGGTTCGTTTTTTGGAATTATACTTGGATTACTTTTTTCCATAAACTTTCAAGAAATTATGGGATTTTTTCTAGGGGTTTTCACAAACAGTGGTGCTTATAGCTATTATCTCGCACAATCCCAAGTTCCATATCTAATGATAAAAGATATTTTTACAATATACTTTATTGCCTTGTTTGCACCTGCGATTTCCGCTTACTTGGCATGTAAAAGAGTTTCAGAGATTAAACCATCAGAGGTGTTAAGGTATGAGTGATATAGCATTAAAAGTTGAAAATTTGACTAAGACCTACTTTTCAGGCAATGAGGAGTTGAAAATTTTAAATAGCGTGAATCTTGAACTGCCCAAAAAGACTAAACTTATTATAACTGGCGAGAGTGGTTGTGGTAAAAGCACGTTTTTAAATATGATTGCGGGAATTGATTCTCCTTCTTCTGGTAAAATCCTTGCTGGAAAATGGGATGTTTCTCAAATGAATGAGACTTCACTCTCTTTTTATCGAAAAGAGTATGTCGGACTAGTCTTTCAATTTCACAACCTTCTTGATGAGTTTACTGCTCTTGAAAATGTCATGTTACCAGCCTTCATGTCTGGGGTTCCTAAGAAAAAAGCAATAGAGAGGGCTAGGATTCTTCTTGAGCAGGTACATCTGCAAGACAGGGCAACACATTTTCCTTCGCAGCTTTCAGGTGGTGAGCGACAGCGAATCGCAGTGGCTAGAGCTTTGATAAATAATCCTGAGATTCTACTTGCAGATGAACCTACAGGTAACCTTGATGAAAAAAACTCAAAGATAGTTGAAGAGATTCTCTTTGATATAGTTTCAAAAAATGATAAGACCTTGATTTTGGTTACACATGATAGAGAACTCTGCAGTAAAGCAGATATTCATATGGAAATTGTGAATGGAGATCTAAAAAGATTATGAGTATAAGAGGCACTTTTTTTTATTCCTTCAAGAATCTTTTTAAACTTCCTGGAAGACCTGGTACTGGGGGGCGAATGTCAGGTGCCTATCTCGGCATAGTCTTCTGCATTGCAGTAGTTATAATTGTTCTACAGGTAGTCTCTGGTATGATGGAAGGAATAACTGCAAGGAATCTTGAACTACTCTCAAATCATGTTACTGTTGAGCCTAATTTTTACTATGGTACTGATGAGAAAAAGTTTGAAGAGGTTAAAACAAAAATAGAAGATCTGGAACATGTTCGATCTGTTTCAACATTTTCTGATGCTGGGTTTGGTTTGTTAAATCGTCGGGGAAAGCTTCATGGCGTGCAGATTAAGGGTGTTGAGTCTAATCTGTATGAGAATGATCTGGGTTTTGCAAAATACTTTGAGATTGTTGATGGAAAATTTGATCTAACAAAAAGAGATTATATCTTGATTAGCAAGGCAGTTGCCCAAGATACTGGTATTGCGATAGGCGATTATGTCTCATTGGTTCTTGTAACAGATAATGGGAAGAGTCAGAGTGCGATGAATGTCAATTTCATGGTTCAAGGGGTCTATGACACAGGCTATTATCAAATTGACAAACACTCTGTCTACATAAATCTAGAGAAGGCTTTGGAGCTCAAACCTGATGGAATAAAAAAGATTGGTATAAAAATCGAAGATTATTCAGAAAACACAATGGATGTTGTCGATAGAATCTATAACATAACTGGCTATCGCTGGATTATCACTGATTGGTATACTGCAAATTCTCGTGAATATGAAGAGTTTTCGCGGGTGAAGATGTATCTTAATTTGATTACAGTTTTAATTATCTTTGTAGGTATAATAAATATTTTGACCTCGCTGAATATGATAGTCATGGAAAAAAAAGAGGAAATCGCTATTTTAAAATCATCTGGAGTCTCGCCATCGACAATTATGCAATCTTATTTAATTATTGGAATTGTTGTTGGTTCGTTGGCAGCCTTTTCCGGGATTGTTATTGGGGTGTTTTTATCTATAAATATAAATTCTCTTTTCGATATATTAGATGGATTTCTGAGGTTTTTTCAGAATATTGCTATGTGGATGGTAGGAATAGAAGATTTTGATCCTGTAACAATCTTTGATAGATCTTTTTATTTGACAGAAATTCCTATAAAAATTGAATTGGTTCAGATATTACCAATATTTTTTGGAACAGTCTTGCTGTCAGCTATTTTTTCAATTTATCCTGCGTACAAGGCTTCGGTTATCAAGCCTCTCGAGATTACGCAGAAATTTTAGGGGAATGTATGAGCTTAGAAGTGTTTGTTTTGGGTACTGGCGGAATGATGCCTCTACCACATCGATTTTTGACAAGTGTCTTGCTTCGAAGAGAGGGAGACTTGTTCTTGTTTGATTGTGGTGAGGCTACTCAGATATCTTTAAAAAAATTGAATTTAGGATGGAAAAAGATCTCTGCGATCTTTATCTCCCATACACATGCTGATCATGTTACTGGTTTGCCAGGATTGTTAATGCTTTCGTCACAAGTAGAGAGGGATGAACCTCTATATATCTATGGACCTCCAAAGATTAAAGATTATATCGAATCAAGCAAGAAAACATTAGATATGTATATCAATTATGAGATTATTGTGCGAGAGATTGATCCAGAGCTTTACAATGATGGACTTTTCAAGGGTGATGGGTTTCAGATAAACTCATTTCCGCTACGACATACTAAGCCTTGTGTCGGGTATTCCTTAGTCGAGGATAGTCGCCCTGGTGTCTTTGATCCCCAGAAGGCGAGAGATTTAAATGTTCCTGTAGGGCCTAAGTGGTCATATCTTCAGAAAGGTGAGAGTGTCGAGGCAAGTGATGGCTCCATTGTCGAGCCAGGTCAGGTCCTTGGACCCAAGAGAAGTGGGCGCAAGTTCTCATTCGTTACAGATACTAGCTATATGCCAAGTATCTCTAACTATGTTACAAACAGTGATCTATTAATTTGCGAGAGCATGTTCACCGCAGATCTTGTTGAAGATGCAGCAAAAAAAATGCATCTAACCTCGGTTCAGGCTGCTAGGATTGCAAATGATGCTGGTGGTATAGATAAAATGGGTCTAATTCACTATAGCCCAAGATATGTTACTCGAGAGTTGAAGCAGATGCAGCAAGAGGCCTCAACGATTTTTCCTAATACCTTCCTTTGCAAAGATGGAATGTCGCTAGTTGTTCCTAACAAGGATTAATTGTAACTTTTTCCATAAAGAGATGTTTAATATTTAAATTATAAATATAATAGGTGGTTGTATGATTAAAGTAGAAAATCTCTCTAAGTCTTACGGGCGCATAAAGGCAGTCGATGATGTAAGCTTTGAAATTGACAAAGGGCAAATCGTTGGCTTACTTGGTCCTAATGGCGCTGGAAAGACGACTTTAATGAAAATTCTTACATGTTACCATTATCAGGATAGTGGTAAAGCTTTTATTGATGGTATTGATGTCTCGCAGGAGCCAGATCAAGTTAAAAATAAGATTGGCTATCTACCTGAGACTGCGCCTCTCTACACAGAGATGTGTGTAAACGAGTATTTAGATTTTATTGCAGAGGCTCGTGGCTTCAGGAAGGGTGAGAAAAAGCAGAGGATAGAGCAGACTGTAGTCGATACAGGGTTAAGCGAGGTCTTCTATCGGCCAATTCGACAGTTATCAAAAGGATATAGGCAGCGGGTTGGACTTGCTCAAGCGATAATTCACTCTCCACAGATCTTAATCTTAGATGAACCGACTACAGGACTTGATCCTAACCAAATAATTGAAATTAGAAAATTGATAACTGATATAGGAAAATCAAAGACAGTTATACTCTCCACTCACATAATGCAAGAGGTCGAAGCAGTTTGTAGCAATGTCATCATTGTTAATCGAGGAAAGATTGTTGCAGAAGGAGAGACCGCCTCTATTTCTACAAAGCTCAAAGGCTCCTCAACCCTCGAGACAGTTCTAGTCGATTCTGCTAATAGATTTGCAGATGAACAGTCTCTTGAAAAACAGCTTGCCGCAGTTGAAGAGTTTCTAAAGATTGAGTCTATTGTCAAAAATGGAAGCGAGTTCTCAGTCGTCTTAGATGTTAAAGATGATAATTCAGCCTTAGTCATGTTTAATACCGCAGTATCAAATAACCTAAAAATAAAATCTTTGAGTTCAAAACATTTCAGCCTCGAAGATGTCTTTAGACAATTAACAAATTAGGAGAATATATGAGTGGTAATATTAGTATAATAATAAAAAAAGAGCTGCGTTCATATTTTACATCTCCTATCGCCTATGTCGTGATAGCATTGATGGGATTTGTATCATCGCTAATCTTTTTTACAGTGTTTAATTTTTTTGAGTTTAACAGTATATATGCATTTGACAGGTATTTTACCTCAATCTCATTTACAATGTTTATATTGATTGCAGCAATTACAATGAGAAGTTGGTCAGAGGAACGAAATCAGAAGACAGATGAGATCTTGACAACGCTACCTTTTTCAGAAGTTAAGCTTGTCTTAGGGAAATTTCTAGCCTCATTTATCCTCTTCTTGATAATGCTTGCTGTTACAATCTTTGTTCCTATTATGGTCTCGCCGTTTGGTGATTTTGATGGTGGGCAAATCTTTGTTCAATATCTAGGAATAATTTTTCTTGGGGCAGCATCTATCGCTCTAGGTCAGCTAGTCTCATCTCTATCAATAAATCAGATTATCTCATTTTTGGTAACAATGTTTGTACTATTTTTGATGATTATGTTAGGCCAACTTAGTCTTTTTCTTGGATCTTCTGGATTCTTTGATATCGTCAAGATGGTAACCTTTAGCGGACCATTTTCAAGCTTCAATATGGGAATAATTGATTTCAAAAGTATAGTGCTGTTTTGTTCCTATATCTTTATTTTTCTTTATTTCAATGTAAAAGTCTTGAAGTTTAGGAAATGGAAATAGGGGGGTAGTATGAATTCAAAGAAAAAAGAAATTTTAAAGATATTATTGACACTATTTGTAGTTGCATTAGTTGTTGCAAACTCATTAGTCTATTATTTTCGGATAGATGCTACTGAAGGGAAAATCTATACCTTTTCAGAGGCATCGAAACAAGTACTAGGGGGAATTCCTGATAACATAAACCTTACGTATTACCGAAGTGATTCTGTACGTAAGATTCCATATCTTGCTCGTAATTTGAATCTGATAGAAGATCAACTTAATGAGGTCAGGCGATTATCTAAGAATAAAATTGATATCAAGATTGTAGATCCAATTAAGGAAAATCTAGTTCAGAAGATGCAGAGTATTGGAATACCTAGCCAACAGATAAATCAAAATTCAACTGGTTCTGCTCAACAAAATATCTTCTTTACAGGTATTGAATTAGAATATGGCAAGAAAACTTCAGTCATCCCTTTTGTCTTCAATACAAACAATCTCGAGTATGAATTGATTAAGGCAATAAGCAGCCTGATTAGTCAAGATAATAAGCAGGTAGGGATAATCTTTGGTGACGACTCTTCAGACATTGCTACCGACTACCCAGTCCTAGCAGCACTCTTCCAGAACGGGGGATATGACTGGGGTATAATTGAGGCAGATACTAAGTTCTTTGATGATTACACAGGATTGTTGGTTGTCGGCGGGAAACACCTAGACGATGCAGACCTTGTTGTTGTGGACCAATTTGTCATGTCGGGGAAGCCTGTGGTTATGTTGGTTGATATCCTTGATGTGGATCTCTCGAATGAGCAGGAACCACTTCATCCTGAATACCAATTTGACAAGCCAGTCTTTGCCTTTCTTGAAAAATACGGAGTAAAGACAATTAAGCATCCTGTGCTTGATGTTAGTTCAAAGAAGATTCCTCAGCTTGTTCAAATGGGAAATAGTGTTGGATATCCAAATGATTATCTTTCTATAAGATTACTTCCAGAGAATGCAAACCATCTACATCCCATGTTTATGAATTTTTCAGGACTTGGAATGCAGTGGGCAGGTGCATTTGAGCTAGAAGTTCCAGAGTTTGAAATCCCTGAAGGTATTGATTCAAGACCGACTTTAACATCACTCTTGACTACTACAAATAAATCATGGCTAGGAGTGCATAATGAGGTTATTGATCCACGGTTCTGGCAGCAGATCGAACAATCTGCGATGGGTGCTCAGCGAGGTGCTTATAGTACAGTTGTCACAGCGCAAGGCTACTTCGAATCAGCTTACAAGGGGAATGATATTCCATCGAAGCCAGGAACTGATCCAATCTTTGATAGCTTGATAGAATATAATGACGATATAAATTTGGTAGTATTTTCAAATACTCGATTTTTAACAGGACTAGTTCAATATATGAACACGGTCAGACCAAGCATTACAATGGCTCAGAATATCTTTGAGTGGCTTGCGAACGATGAAGTATTGATGCAGGTCAGATTGAAAGAGAATCGGAACATGGAGCTTTCAAAGATTCAAGACAATGCTAAGTCTGAGTTGTTGAAGAAGGCAACATTGTGGATGAATGTCTTGGTTTTTCCACTTCTAGTATTAATCACAATGATTGTAGTACTCGTTATTAGAAGTAGAAAAAAGCTAAGGAGGTTTGAGAAATGAAAAAAAATCTAGCAGATAATGTTAAAATATATATTCTTGCAGGAGTGACAATCTTTCTTTCTATTACATTGCTTGCGGGAATCTTTACTTCAGGAAAGTATGGCATGAAGAGTTCTAAGGAAAAGTTCTTGCTAAAGGATTTTGATCAAAAAAATATACTGGAGATTGTAATCAGAACTAGCGCTGGAGAGGTTGTTACACTTGAAAAAGATTCAGATCTCTGGACACTCCTGTATGGAGATATCTCACGAAAGGCAAATCAGAATGAGGTTAAGAATTTCTTGAGTAGATTGAAAAAATTGCAAATTGAATCTGTAGCCTCTTCGAGAGTAGACTCCTTCGGGGATTTTGGAATTAACGACAAATCATCACAGATACGGTTGATTGACAAAAAGGGTAGCGAGATCAGCCTCCTATTTGGCGATACCACAGATGCTAACCGATCAGTATTTGTGAATTTTGAGAATGGCAAGAAGCTTTATAAAGTAGAAAATCTAAAGAATTTTATAAACAGACAGAATAGATCATGGGCTGATTTGAATATTTTCAAGGATATAAAGTCGGACAAAGAGATACTTTCTTTCTCTATAAATGGAAAAAATCCAGTAAAGAGCGATCCCAAATATAGTCAGAAATCTTTTGATTACCAGATTTCGTTAATTCAGGAGGATAATCAAACCTACTGGAAGGGATCTGATTCTGATGAAAAGCTAAATAATAGTGCAGTCTCATCCTTGCTCTCAACATTAGCAAATCTTCAGGCATATGACTATGCAGAGAGTAGCTATGAGTTTGGAAATCCTTTAGTTAAGGTTGATTTTGAGACTAGTAGTGGAATTAGATATACTCTTGAAATTGGTGAGGAAGATAGTTCTAATTCGCAATATTATGCGAAAACATCAAATTCTAGCAATATATTTAAAATCAGCAAATGGAATATTGAAAAAATTATAATTCCTCTATCGGAATTGAAAAAATAACAGAAATAGCTTTGTTCCTTGTTGAACAAAGCTATTTTTTTAAAATTCAAACAAATCTTAGTTGATTATTCTTTTAACTAAGGATATTATACCTGAGTAAGGAGACGTTTTATGAAAAAAGTTTTTAAAATAACACTTTTAATGGTTTTAGTCGGGTTTGTATTTTCTTGTGATGAAGGATTTACATTCAATAAGAAACAGGTTCCAACTGTTGATCAGTTAGCAGGATTTAGTGAAGGAACTGTAGAATTAGATACTGCTGCTGTTCCTGAGGTTGAAGGCGAGAAAGAAGCATTCTACATGAATTTAGCTTTAGTTCCTGTAGGTGCGGTTGGTAGATTGTTTGACGATATCCTTGGAGGTAAGAGATCTATCTCTGCTGGTGTCAATACTTTTGTCAATGTTGAGAATGAGAAGATTGGTGGCGATGATAATTATGTTATGATCAATGCTTTAAAGTTAGAGTTAGTTTCAGATGCTAATATCCAAAATATTTCTTTAGTTGACCTTGAGAAGTTTAAAGTAACAAATGGTAATGGAAAAATTAACCTTAAGTTCTTAGTTGATTTAGATTTTTCTGATTATACATTTGAGGGTAAGGGTGAGTCTATAACAATCAAAGATGGAAAGGCTCTAGGATTAGTTAATATCTCTCTTGGAGTTGATTCTGTTAACTTTGACCTTGAGAATACTGTTGAGTTGATTAACAAATTTGAAAATGAGTCTGAGCCTGCTACACTTGGGGCGCTTGTCAAATCAATTTTAGAACTTAATACTGGTTCAATCACTGGAATTAAGGCTAATCTAGAGATGAAATATGCCTTTACTGTAGAGATTAAGAAAGACGAAGCTGAGAAGGCATTTGGCTATAAGGTTATAGCTGATGTTAATGTTCAAGAGATAAATATTCCTGAGATTGTTAAGATTTCTGATTCAGACATCTATAATGCTATCTTTAAGGAAGATGGTGAATTTGTCGATGCAATCAAAAATACTGATCGACGAGATCCTGCTCCTCTATTTAAATATATTTCTGAAGATATAATTGGTGCTAAGGTCTTTATGAACAAAGAGGCTGAGTGGCTTACTTTCAGTTTGAATTTTTATAGTGGAAGCAATGCTTCAATCTATTCTAAGAAATATTCTGGTATAGATGAGGTATTCACTGCTTTTGATTCTGTACTTGCTGATTAATCATACAAATTATATTATATTAAACACGATTGTAAACACAGTCGTGTTTTTTTTATACGAAATATTAGGAAATGGGTATTTCCTAGTAAAAAAACTTGACAAGCAATAAGTCGAGTTGTAGTATTTAAAACATATTAAAAAAAAATTAAGGAGTAAGTATGAGTGATGTAACAGTAGTTAATCAAGAGTTAAGTTTTAAAGGTATTTTTAATGCAGCCTTTAAAGATGGGTTTAAGAATTTTTTACCAGTGTTTGTAAATGTTCTTCTTTGGGGTTTGACTATTTGGATTCCATATCTAAATGTTGGAACCACAATAGGACTAGTTACTTTGGCTGCAAAATTGGGTCGAGGAGAGTCTTTGAGTATGACAGAGATTTTTAATCCTGTTTATCGTAAAAAGATGGGAGAATTTTTCTTAGTTAATGGATTTGTTAGAATGGGAATAGCTTTCGGAATGGTTATGTTTATTATTCCAGGATATGTGATTGCAATTGCATGGAGCCTAGCTTCTCTTTTGGTTGTTGATAAAGACAAGAATGCTATTGAGGCTATCAGATTGAGTAATGATGCAACTTACGGTAAGAAGTGGACTATTTTTGGAGTTAATATTGTTTTAGGACTAATCTTTGGTCTAGTCGCAGGAATTATTAGTGGTCTTTTGAATTTGATTCATCCTATTTTAGGTGCAATAGCTCTTTTCTTTCTAATGATGGTTTTTGTTTCCATTATGCTTTCTGTAAGGGGTTATATCTATAACTCTTTGGTAGGAGATAAATAGTTTAAATTATCTTCCAAAAAAAACACGATTGTAAACACAATCGTGTTTTTTTATGTTAAAATTAGAAAAAATATTTTTTAGAGGTTATATGAAGAATCGAATTTTTTTAATTTTAATATTTTTAGTTATTGCAGTCTCTGGTTTTGCCCAGTCTCGTAGCTTGCTAAACAGTCAGTGGGAATTTGTCCTGGGCGATAGCAAAGAAGTTGTAAGTCTGCCGCATACTGCAAATGTTGAGCCATTTTTGGTGAACAATCAGTGGCAGGGAGTTTGCACCTATTCAAAGAGTATCTTTGCTCCAGATGATTGGAATGGAAAGAATGTTTTTGTTGAGTTTGGTGGTGCTATGTCGGTAGCAAAGGTTTCTGTCAACGGACAATTGGTTACGACTCATTACGGAGGTTATCTACCTTTTTCTGTAGATATTACATCCTTTTTAAAGTATGGGCAGGAGAATCTTCTCTTTGTGGAGCTTGATAACAGGGATAATTCTGATATCCCGCCAGGAAAGCCTTTGAAAAATCTTGATTTTAACTGGTATGGCGGACTTTATCGGAATGTGTGGCTTGTTGTCAAGGACTCTGTCTACATTACTAATCCAGTTGCTGCGGATAAGGTTGCTGGTGGTGGAATCTTCTTGACAGCAGCGAATCTTCTTCGGGATAATGCTAAGTTAACCGCCAAGGTAAATTTGAAAAACACCACATCTGCGGCTTACACGTATGAGCTTTCTGGGAAAATTATTTCACCTGATGGTGAGACTTTTTCCACATCTTCCAAAATTGTGAAGATCGGTTCTCTGACAGACTCTGATAGTTATCTGGAATTTGAGTTGGTAGAGCCTCTACTCTGGTCACCAGAATTTCCTAACTTGTATCGTCTGGATATATCTCTTCTTAGCGGTGAAGAGCTTATCGATTCATACTCTCAGAAGATTGGCTTTCGCGAAATTTCCGTGTCTGCTGGAGATTTGAGGATAAATGGAAAAAGTAAATACTTGATGGGAACTAATCGCCATCAAGATTATCCATATATCGGTTATGCCTTGTCTGACTCTGCACAGCGAAGAGAGGCTAAACTTATCAAGGAAGGCGGTTTTGACATGGTTAGATTTGCCCATTACCCTATGGCAACCTCATTTCTCGATGGTTGCAATGAGTATGGGCTTGTTGTGATGAACCCAATTCCTGGTTGGCAGTATTATAAAGCTGGAAAATTTCATAGAAGAACTTTACAAAATGCTCGTGAGATGATTCGCAGAGATAGAAATCATCCGTCGGTTTTTTTCTGGGAACTTAGTTTAAATGAGTCATATATGCCGGCTAGGTTGATTCGTGATCTTACCCGGATTGGGAAAAAAGAGCTTCCTGGTCGAGATTCAATAATCTGCGGTTGGGTGGATAATCCAGCCTATGATTTGTTTATTCCAGCACGTCAGCATGGAGAGGCGCCAAGTTATTGGGATAGTTGGAAAAAGGGAAAAAAGCCAATCTTTACTGCGGAGTATGGAGATTGGGAGTATTTTGCTCGTAAAGATGCTAATTTTGATCAGATCTCGATTCGTGATGCTGTTCCAGATGCAAAGTCAAGCCGACATCCACGCGGAGCAGGCGAGGAGTTGTTGTTGCAGCAGGCTAAAAATTTTCAGGAATCCCATAATCAGAACCAGAGATCAAAGTCTATGATTGGTGATGCAAATTGGGTTTTTGCTGATTACAATAGGGGTTATGCGAATGATTTATGTGAATCTGGAGTGGTTAATCTCTTTAGGCTGCCTAAGTTTAGTTATTATTTCTATCAGAGTCAGAGAGATCCTCGTATAGTTAATCCAAATTACTCTAGCGGCCCTATGGTCTTTATCGCTTCGTACTGGCAGGCAGATTCAAGCCTTGATTTGAGAATCTTCAGTAACTGTGATCAGATCGAACTTTTTCTTAATGGAAAGACGTTAGGCAAAAAATCTCCAACAATCGATGCAATCTCAGATAACTTGAAGCATCCGCCGTTTGTCTTCAATCTTGATTCCTTCGAGGCGGGAGAGTTGCTTGCGCTCGGGTATGTAGATGGTTCTGTGGTTGCATCGCATAGTGTTAGGACTCCGGGTGCAGCCTCAAAGATTGATATTGAAGTCGCTGACATTGGTATTCCTTTGGTTGCAGATGGTTCAGATGCTGTGTTTGTTCATGCTAGGATTCTCGATGAGGATGGAACTGTCGTAGTTGGTGCTGATGTTCAAGTTCAATTTACTGTCGTTGGCGGAGCACAGATTGTTGGACCGACGCTTGTCGTTGCGGAGGCTGGAGTTGCAACTGTGTTAGTTCAATCTAACGGACGAGCAGAAGATATTGTTATTACTGCCGAATCTAAGGGTTTGCAGCTTGGTGAGATAATTATTAAGCCAGAATTAAAATAATTTTTAGTGCTGATTTTTTTCTTGCAGATTTAGTTTCTAGAAGGTATCCTATTAGGGTACCTTCTTTGGTATATTTAAATTTAGATGGAGGTCTGTTTTGAATTATCTAAAACGTTTAATTGGAACTGCTGCGGTAGTTGCATCCTTAGCTTCGTGTGTGATTGCTTCCGGGCATATCTACTACCCACCAGAAGATGAAAAGGTTGTCGAAAAATTAGAGCAGTGGCAGGATTTGAAGTTTGGTCTGATGATGCACTGGGGAGCATACAGTGTAATCGGAGTTACAGAGAGTTGGACAATTTGTCCAGAGGATTGGTGTCGTGGTCGCAAAGATGAGGCAGAATTTCAGCAATATGTAGCTGATTACGTAAAGTTGCCTTACCGATTTAACCCTGTAAAATTTGATCCTGATAGAATGGCAGCTGCTGCAAAGGATGCTGGAATGAGGTATGTTGTGTTTACTACCAAACACCACGATGGGTTCTGTATGTTTGATACAAAGACTACAGATTACAAAATTACAAATCCAGCTTACCCATTTGCAGCAAATCCAAAGGCAAATATTTCAAAGGAAATTTTTGACTCTTTTCGAGATCAGGATTTCATGATTGGCGCATATTTTTCCAAATCTGATTGGCACTCTCCTTGGTATTGGCATAAAGATTTTCCAGTAGTGGATAGAAATGTTAATTATAATCCAAAGAGATATCCTAATTTGTGGAATAATTTTATCGATTATACTTCTACTCAGATTGATGAGTTAATGAGTGATTATGGAAAGATAGATCTGCTGTGGTTAGATGGAGGGCAGGTTCAGAAGAAACCAAGTACAAGATTTAGTAAAAATTCTAAATTGTATGATCAGGATATTAAGATTGGGGAAATTGTTAGGAAAGCCCGTGAGAAACAGCCAGGACTTATCTCTGTTGACCGAGAGGTTGTTGGTCGTGAACAGAATTATTTAACCCCTGAGCAGAGGATTCCAGATCATTATATTGGTGTTCCATGGGAGACTTGTATGACAATTTCTGGAGCTTGGTCACATGTTCCAAATGACACCTATAAATCTACAACAACCATAATACATAATCTCTGTGATATTGTTGCAAAGGGCGGTTCGTATCTTTTGAATGTTGCACCAATGGCAAATGGGGATCTAGAGCCTGTAGCATGGGAGAGATTGCGAGAGATAGGTGAGTGGATGGATAAAAATTCAGAAGCAATCTACGGTACTCGACCTATCCGGCCTTACAGAAGTGGCGATTATGCTTTTACTCAGAAAGATCAGTCCGTATATGCAATCTATCTTTTCGAGCAGTTGTCTGGTCAGGTAAATATTCCATATACTAAAGATATAAAATCAGTTAAGCTTCTTGGCGAAGATATTCAGTTGACCTGGGTAATTAAAGGTAATTTTATCGAGGTAGTTCTTCCTTCGGATTTTGACAAGAAATCACATGCCTGGGTCTTTCAAATCAACTAAGATTGCAAGATTAGCGGGGCTACACTAGTAGCTTTCCGCCGATTATTACATGTTCTATTCCTGTTGGTCTTTGCTTTGGTTCTTCCCAGGTAGCAGTGTCTTTTATCTGAGTAGGGTCAAAAATAACAAGATCAGCAGGTAGCTCTTCTTTGAGAAGGCCACTTTCGAGATTTAGCCTAGCTCTTGGTCTCCCTGTTATGGAGTGAATTATTTTTTCTATTTCGACTCCCTCGTCTAACAACAATCTGATATATCTTGGGAATGCTCCAAAAAGCCTTGGATGAGGATGTACTCCAGTCACACCATCTGTTCCAATTGTCATCAAATCTTGTTGCATAAGGAAGTTCTTCATATTTGTCTGATCCTGATTATAGGAGATCATTGCTAAATCTAAATTAGTCTCAATCTCATACTGGCAGATCAGTTCAAAAGTCTTCCTGAGTCCAGAATCTGAATTGACATCATATCCAGCCATCCTTCCAATCTCGGCAAGACTTTTTCCAGATAGAAATGAGTGTGAGTTTGGAGCGCTAGCAATTACTATTCCTTCCATCTTCCCTTTGGAAAAACCAATAAAATTATCCCAATCCTTTGACTCTTCTTCAAAGATTCTCTTGAATATTCTCTCCTGCTCTTTTTTGTCAGAGAGCCGTTGTAGAAGCTGTTTTGGGCCACCTTGGTGAGCTTCGGGTGGGAATATTGCATGAAGTACAGTTGAGCCTGCTGTGTAAGGGTACATATCGTAGGAGATATCTACGCCATCCTTGTTGAGTTGTCGAATTCTTTCAATGATCTTTGGTCCCTTGTTGAAATTATTTTCACCACACACTTTTAGATGAGATATATGCATCTTTGCCTTCGCACTCTTGCAGATTGAGCCATATTCATCTAAGGCTTCTAACACAGAGTCTGATTCATTACGCATATGTGCCATTATTATTTTATTGTAATTCGCTGATTCCTTGGCTAATTCAAGCAGCTCTTCCTTATTTCCAAACATTCCAGGCGAATAGATTAGTCCAAGTGATAGCCCGTATGAGCCTTGCTCGAATGATTTAGTTAGCAGGCTACGCATCTGCGAAATTTGTTTAGCAGAGAGTGCATTTTTTTCATATCCATTCACAGCAATTCGAAGGTTGTTGTGACCAGTCAGGGATTTAATTCTGATTGGGTAGGGCGATTTCTGAGCTTTCTTAAAAAAATCCTGAAAATCAGTCGCATCATAATCTTGCCAATTTGCCTCACCTGTAAGCCCTTTCCAGTTCTGAAAAAAGTCAATCTTCATCGCCTCGGTTACTGGAACTGCTGAATATCCATCTTGCCCACAGATTTCAGTACAAACCCCTTGATTTATCTTTCCTGCGTAGGCACTCTTGAAGAGAACAGAATCAATTCTGGCAAATGGCGCTAAATCGCTATGTGAGTGCATATCTATGAAGCCTGGCGAGACAATTAACTTCCCCTTGCCATCAATTATCTTTGTGTTAAGGTGCATCTGTGTGAACTTGTTTGCATCGTTATTCTCTCTTTCGATTTTTGTAATCTTTTCACCACAGATTAAGATAGATCCTAGATATGGTTGACCACCTGTCCCATCCACAATTATCATGTTTTTTAGAAGAATCTCATTTTTAACCATTTTAAATTTTTCCTTTTTTAAGTTTCTTGTCCTCTCTGTAGTTTGTCAGGTAGTTTTTTATATAAAAAAGTGCAGTAAACATGAAAGGTAACATAATTCCAAGAACTATAATCTTTTGGATTAGTGATAATCCGAAGATATCTCCAAAGCCCACAACAGTTAGTACTGTCATCAAAAGCAGTATAATGTTCATAAACTCACTATTCTTTGTAATAATCTGATTCATCCTCTGATTAAGGTTTTCATCCACGTTTTCAAGTTCATTCTTTAGGTGGCTTAAATTTATCTCACGATCACTTGCCTTGTCTAGCTCGTCATTGTATGCTGATTTGATTCGAATTGCTATCTCTTCGGATAGACATAGAGACTGTGGCATCTCTTCCCATTTTGCCTGCATTGTCTGGATTGATGCATTTAGCATATTATTTAATACCTCAAGTCGAGAAAAGTCTGATGCTGCTTCGGTCGTATAGTCGTTTATTCTTGTCAATTTCTTTAATTTAGATCGAGGAATCTCATCTCGAAAATTGTGGATAATTCTTGAGAGAGCATTTGTTCTGTCGTAGAGTCTCTGCGATACTGTGAAGATGCTTTGTGTAAAAATTATATGATCGAGAATCTTCTTCAGCTCTTCTGATGGGGCTCCGAGACAGAGAATTCCGCTGATCCCAACAAATATTTCGGAATTATCACATTCGAAGGAGTAGATAATCCAATCAGTCAGGGCTAATATTGCCTTATTTTTCTGCTCACCTGTTAGTATCTTTTTTTCTTTATCTGTGATAGCCTCAGCTACGAATAGCGGGTAGGCTGAGGTGTAGAAAGGCTTATCGATTATTTCCTTTGTTCCGTAGATTGATTGCAACAGGTCAATCTGTGAGTCAGTTAAGACTGGGTATAGCCCTTTGACAAATCTGAAGTTTAAATCGCTTGAGATTGATTTCAATAGGTTCGTGCAGAGATGGGGCTTTTCAGCTTCAATTCCAATCCTAGCATATCCGCTAGAGTCAAGCTTGATTCCTGCAAAGCCAAATTCATCCTCAATTTCCATCTCAACAAAAGAAGAAAAATCAAATCTCTTTGGTGTTAATAATATCCCTTTTTCTTGCATCTTGAAAGAACCTCTAGAGATATCTTTGAAACAGCCTTTTATTCCAAATTCTGTAGGCTCTGTGTATTGTTTATGAGATCCGATAAATCTGTTTAATGCGGTTATATTGTTTTTTCCAAGAGGTATCCATTGGGTAGAAACTATTGCAGGTCGTTGCAGGTAGAAGCTACTTTCAATTAAATTTTCCATATTCTATCCTATAAAAAGTATGAGCGAAAATCAGGGGTTGTATCAATCTGTGAATCCTTTAGAAAACCCTTGATCTCCTCTGAAATCTTGCATTTGCACATTAGCCGTGGCATATTATCATTGAGTTCAATCTCCATCAAAAGCCCACAGAGTTTGCACCTCAGAGATTTCTCAATATTTTCAAAGTCCTGATTATTTCTAATCTTTTTTATAAAATTCTCTCCACCACTAGTAATCTGATGAGCATTTATATCTCGGTATGTTGCAGTTCTAACTCTAGCGCGCTTGAGGAATTTGTGTGCTCGAAGGATATTTATGTCATTCATGAATGTTTTATCCTCCCATAGGAATCTTCTGTACTCTTTGTAATCGTAGAGGAGAATCTCATCGTTATAGTCTTTAAAAAAGCCATCAACCATAAGTTTGTAGAATATTGCAAGTGCTGCAGTGTATTGCAAGTATTTGTGAGACTCTTCAGAGGTGTAGAGTGAGTAGACGAAAAGAACTTGTTCTTGGTTTTTAGTAAGTGTTTTTTCCATAATAACTTAATATAATAATATTTTATATATGAAAAAAAAGCAAGAAAAAATCTGATAGATTTATCTTGCCTGGAATTTACATAGATTGTTTGGGTGGTAGGAGTCGTGCTGATTTATCAGTTAAGTTAATTTCTACTCCTACCAATCCATAGGTTCGATTATTTGTCAAATTCTACTTCAACCCAGTCCTGTTCCCAGATTCCCCAAGTAGATGCAATCTTTAGGTTTGAATTATCAAATACAGTTCTGCTTCCTGTAATGTGCTTCTCCCCGATCCAATAGTATCTTCCGCAGAATTCAACTACTTCATCAAATATCTCTTTTGGAAAATTTTCACCATCTTTGTGGTTCCATCTTTGTCGTTGCATAGGGATGGCCCAGTATGGATTTAGATTTTTTCGAGGAGATATATAGTTAACTAAGTATTTAGCTTCTTGGAAATCAATCTTATTGTCACTTGTAAAATCATATCCTTCAAGCTCTGGAGTTCTCTCTTCAAGCAGGTCTCTAGCTAGGATAGTTAGCCTTTCGTGTCTGTAAGTTGAGTCATGGTCAGCTCTATTCTTAACCTTTTTAGAAGATTGCATCTCTGGCATTATGAATACATTGGTAAAAGTTAGTAACCAAGGGTTATTCTCGCCTTGAACCTCTCTGACTCCAATATTTTTGTTGTATAGTGTCTTCTCTGCAGAAATTAATCTCATAGTTCCAGAGTATTTACCATCGTCAAAAAATTTCCAAGGGTCCTCTTTAATTGCGATTGTGTAGTCGTACGTAGTGTATTGCGAGTCATCAAATCTTGTATCTTCCCAATCTCCCCATCTTGGAACTGAGAGAAAAGGTGCATCCTCTACAACAACACCTCCCCAGTCATCAGGCTTGTATGTCTTACAGTTTGGGGTTGTTCCTCTTGCTCCAACCTTGCCAGCCATTGCGTAGATCCAAGGTACACCAGTCTTTGAGCCAGTGTAGCTTTGTAGTTGATCTACTGCTTCGGTGAGAGTTCCACACTCTTCTAGTAGCCTTCTGATTTTGAAGAGAGAGCCCATTCCGACCATGCTTACTCTTGCCTTGTCTGCTGATACCATATCCAAGCCGACGCTTAGGCCTTGGTCATTCATACCAGTGTGTGAGCCAACAATGCTTGGAACTGTTAGGTTTATTACCTTGTAGTAGGCATCTTCTGGCTGATATTCAATATATATAGAGTGCTGGCTTATTATGTAGCTATTCATAAAAGATCTCGCGTGGATTGCTCCATTATCTTTTGCAGCAGGACCAGTGACTACTATTCCATCGCAAGAGTGCATCTGCTCTACCGAGAGATTGAATTCCGACATCTCCAAGGCTTTTTGAAGTTCTGCTAGATCTCTCTTCTCCTGCCTTCCTGTTCCAGTATAAAATAGGTCGTAGAGGGTTTGCATCTTAGCCCGTTTAGGAACTTCTATTGGGTAGGCTAGGGACATTAATACATCGAAGAGGATATTAGACCACAGAATAGTGTCATATGAGATATCACCAAAGATCTCCTTTCGCTTTTCAAGATCTGCTGCGTATTGAGCCTTTGTTTTGCCACTTTTTGAAGAGAGCTGAGCATATGAGACTCCATAAATTTCTTCAAGCCTATTAATAGCACCATCAGCGACACCTTTCATCTGCTCTCTAAATCTTATTGGTATATCTGGTTCGTTCTTTCGCGCAAAATGACCAAGTACCATATCTAGTATCTTGTACTTTCTCTTCGAGAGATATTTGTTATTGTCGAACAGTCCGCCAGACATATTGTTTCCGATTGCGATAAACCAATCATGCGCTGTGGTAGCTTTGACTCCTTCTGCTAGAAGATAGCCTTGCTGATACCCCATCTCATAGTAATTGCCACTTACTGTAATCTTGGCAATTTTATCTGCTTTAGCCTCTTCATTGTAGTAGGTCGAGATGATCTTGCCCATCTCCTTTGGGGGAGATCTCTTGTAGATTGAACCACTGTTAGCAGAAAGACAACTTCCAAGTAACATAACAACTGCTAAATTTAAAAAAAAGAGTTTTGAAATAATTTTTTTACACATATTCGCTCCTATTTGTGCATTGTATAAATAAGGCTATCACTCTTTTTTTAGGCACGCAAATTGTTTTATCTCTTAAGATCTTATTTTAATTATAATTTAAGCAAATGTTTTGCTAAATTAAGATTTTGTGCTCATAAATTTATATCATTGACATATGTTTTTAATAAATATAAAAGATAATTTTTTTCTTCTATAAAAAAAGACAGCCCCCTGATAGAGGCTGTCATGATTGTAATGTTAAATGCTTATTTACTTGTAGTCCAAGTCTTCTTTGCAAAGAACAAAGTAGCGACAGTCACGACAATTGCCATTACGCCAACTAGAGAGGCCTTCAAATATTCTCCATATATGAAGAATCCTGTACTAAATAGAAATCCATATACACCCATACTTCCAAAGAACATAGCTAATAGTCCCATAGGGATATTGTCTGCCTTGCCCTTAACTTGAATCGGAGTTCCTTCAACTTCAGCTTCTTTATAGACTTTTTTCCAACCAATTCCGCCTGGATTGATAAGTGAGCAGAAATTTCTGAGAGTCTTCTTGTCTGCAGGAGAGGTTAGGAATGTTACAGTTACCCATGTGGCAGTACTTACAGCAACAACTATAAGAAGATCTGCATATTCAGGCATACCAATTTCAGCATATTTTCTTATAAAAAAGAATATTACAGACATCACAAATGAAGATACCATCGCTGATAATTCAGACCAGGCATTTATTCTCCACCAGAACCATCTTAGTATAAAGATAAGACCTGTTCCTGCTCCAATTGAAATTAGCAGATTGAAGACCTCTTTTGCATCCTCGAGCACATAGAGAGTTAATAGAATCGTGCCAACAAGAAGTAGTGCAGTTGATACTCTTCCAACCCATACCAGCTCTTTCTGGCTAGCTTTAGGTCTATAAAATCTTGCCCATATATCATTAACAATATATGAGGAGCCCCAGTTAAGGTGAGTAGAGATTGTAGACATGAAGGCAGCAACAAGAGATGCTACAACTAATCCAAGAAATCCCTTAGGAAGCGTCTTTATCAACATAGCCGAGTAGGCTGAGTCATCGCCAATCTTTGTTATATCAGCATCAGGAAAGGCTTGCCCAATAGATGAGAGACCTTTAGCTCCAAGATAAAACTCTTTAAGTTCTGAAATTTCAGCATCAGATAGAGTCTCTCTTTGTGCCTTGTCTTCGTATTGATCAAGAAGTATAAGATATTTTATTTTAGTTAAATCTTCATCAGCTATCGATTCTGGACTTAATTTGTATTCTTCGTATATTGCTTTTGTATCATTACTAAAATATTGCTCATATCTTTCTACATCTGCATTAGCGTCAGGTCTAAAAATCAATAGTGAAGCTAGTGCTACAAGTATCCATGGCCAAGGTCTAAGTGCATAGTGAGCAAAGTTAAAGAAGAGAGTAGCCCCTGTAGCGTGTTTCTCATTCTTAGCTGCCAACATTCTCTGTACAAGGTATCCACCACCACCTGGCTCTGCACCTGGATAGTATGCTGCCCACCACTGTACGGCTAATGGAATTATGAAGGCTGCAATTAGTAGATCTTTGCTAGTTGGAACTATGCTTAAGAAATCTTTCTCTTGTGTAACCCCAAGTTCTTTTACACCTGATATCAGGTTGCTAAGAGATCCAATTGCTTCAGTATCCATTCCCTCTGGTGTAGTATTTATCGCAAAGTATGCAGCAGCCACAGAGCCACCCATTGCTACGATAAATAGTATAAAGTCAGTTATTAATACTCCTCTAAATCCACCAATTGCACTGAAAATCAGTGTTACAAGGCTTGCAACAATAAGAATCCATGTTGGGTCTATTCCAAACATAATATTTCCAATCTTCATAACTGCGAGGCTGACACCTCCCATTACAATGATATTGAAAAATATTCCAAGATAGCCTGCTCTGAAGGCTCTCAAGAATGCAGCTGGTTTGCCACTGTATCGGATTTCGTAGAACTCCACGTCGGTAAGAGTATCAGATCTTCTCCACAGCTTAGAATAGACAAAAACAGTCAACATTCCAGTCAGCAGAAATGCCCACCATACCCAGTTACCTCCAACTCCATCTTTTCTGACAATTCCTGTTACTAGGTTAGGTGTGTCAGTTGAAAATGTAGTTGCAACCATTGAAAAACCAAGTAACCACCAAGGCATTGATTTTCCACCTAGGAAATATTCGTCTTCGTTTTTACCTGCTCTCTTGGATACGATTATTCCGACTAGAATTGATACTGCAAAAAAGCCAATAATAAAAACCCAGTCGATAATAGCTAATTTATCCATGTTTCCTCCTTTATGTTTTTCTGTTGGTTCACTTATATAAAAATCTGACAATAAATTATTTATTTCAGAATTAATACCATATTAAATATCAATAGTGATATTGCTTATCCATTCGTTATTCTTGTTGCCTTTGTGTATATCGTTTGCGGAGAGTATTATTGTCCCGCCATCGCTATTGCTAGCACGTATCATCTTTGTTAAGACATTTATATCATTTATTTTGTAGTTAATCTTTGATATATTTATCATATCTCCGACTCTAGGAAGAGTCTTTTTTTCACTTTTGTAAAAATCATACTCATATGACATACAACATAATAGACGTCCACAAGGACCAGAAATCTTGAGAGAATTTAGCGACAGATTTTGTTCTTTAGCCATCTTTATAGATACAGGTTTGAGTTTATCTGTAATGCTGTGGCAACAAAACGCTCTTCCGCACACACCTTTACCACCGACGATTCTAGATTCATCTCTAACCCCAACTTGGCGTAGCTCTATCCTCATCTTGAAGATTGCAACAAGGTCTTTGACTAGATTTCTAAAATCGACTCTTTGATCTGCAGTAAAAAAGAAAAGAATCTTCGGTTCATCAGTCAAGTAGTGTGTAGAAATAAGTTTCATATTTAGTGAGTGTTCTATAATCTTTTCTTTGCATATCCTTGAAGCATCTTGTTCTTTTTCCTTATTAGCTTTGTATTTGTTGATGTCAGATTCATTTGCGATTCTAACTACCTTTGCAATTTGCTCTTCAGGAATTTCGCCTAGGCTTTGGGTCTCACCAGTAATAATTGCGAGATCTTTTCCATATTTGCTCTCAATAATAATATGAGTATCTTTAGAAAAATTATCAGATTTTCTGGTTATTAAGTAGCTGGTTTCGTTTTGATGTATTAGCTTTACAACAAATACACTCTCTTTTGTATTGTCTACTTTTCTTTTATTAGAACTATCAGATAGAATATCCTCGTCCTCTTCAATAATTTCGCCATCAATATGTAAAACTTCTTTGTTTCTAAAGTTTTTTCCCATTTTTTCCCCTTATCTTAGTAAGTCAACTATTAGTCCATTTATTTCATTGACACTAGCAAGTATTTTGATATTTGATTGTTCTCCATGTCTGATCTCTTCGGCTAGCTTTGACAATTTCTCATTTATAATATTTATTACAGTATATTCTTTACGTGATTGTTTCATTATATTGAAAGAACCTCGTTTTGTCTCTATGTCAAAAGAATTATTAACAATAAAATTAAAAAAATCCTTGATCTGTTGCTTGTAGCTGGTGATATTTTTCATAGAGGGGTAGGCGCTAAGTATATCACCTGCATCCTTGATATGGCTTAGCAATGTTTCTATCTCTTCCTCGCTTGCTTTTTCTATCTCAATCTCATTCTGGGTTTGTGTATTTAATGTGTTTGCAGAAAAAAGATTCTTAAACTGTGGTTTGTCTGTTTTTTTAGATTTTGTCTGTTTTTTGTTTGTTGAAGCTGCAAGCAAAGTCTGTGTTAAAAAATTTATCTTCTCCATAGTTATTTTTGCAGTGTCGGGTTGTATTCCATTATGTCGATTTTTTTATTCTTATTGGAGTTTAACTGATCAATATCAGATTCTGATAGCTTCTTGTTTGCAATAATACATTTTCCGTTAATTATAACACCTTCTTCTATCTCAAATCGTGGAGATTTTATATTTCCAAGCATCACTGCAGAAGATAGTATTACCACCCTTTGGCTTGCAGTTACATTTCCTTTTACTGCTCCACCAATTACAATTGTTTCACCAAATATATTTGATTCTACTCTCCCATTTTTGCCAATTAGAACCTTTCCATTAGCTTCAATATTGCCTTTTAGATCTCCATCTATTCTTAATAATCCACTTGTTCGGATATCTCCTTTGAAACTAGATCCCTCTCCAATTACAGAGTTAACATATGAATTATTGCTTGTGCTATAGCTGCTCATTTTTCCTCCAAGATTGTTAAATAATTATTTGTTAGTAAAAAGAAAACCTTCAGGATCTACAACTTCTGCCCCAATTCTAATCTCGTAGTGAAGGTGATTCCCTGTAGACATTCCGGTATTTCCCATAAGGCCGATTAGCTGTCCTTGCTTAACAGTATCGCCTGCCTTAACATAGGCTATGTGTAGATGCGCATATTTTGTATAGAATTCATAGTTGTGCCTGATTAGAATACTATTGCCAAACACATTATCAAATCCTTGTTCTATTATCTTTCCATCTGCTGCAGCTAGCACTCCAACATGGCGTCTATCTGCGATATCAAGTCCTTTATGTAGGTACCATCCTTGTCTGTTAAATGGGTCAGGTTGTGGTCCAAATCTATTTGTTATCCTACCAATACCTCTCTCTACAGGCCAAATTGTTGGTAACTTTTGAAGAATCTCTTTCTCTTTCTTTAAAAGATTTGCAAAAACCTTGTAATCATTGCTCATATCTTCGAGTAATTTCTTTGTATAATCTGCATAGTATGATTGCTTTAGTTGATCTGATGGGTAATATTCTAAAGACATTGACGCGGTATCATCGTTCTCAGTGATATCTGATCTGTTATTATTTATTCCCATCTCTGCTAGATGTTGGTTCTTTATTCTACTTGTATTTACAGCTTGTTGGTGAATTGAGTTCATTGCTGTCTCGATTGTGTTAATCTTGTTATTTGCTTCAGCTACTGTAGTTGCTAATTCTATGTTCTTTTGATTCGCATTAGTCGCAAATACAACAGCAATTGTGAGTCCAGTTATGCTTGCAACACTCAGAAATGTCATAAACAAAATTCCAAAGAATGAAATCTTAAAGTTAATAGCTTTTTTCTCTGAGTGAGGGATAAGCATAATAGTGAAGTGTTGAGTAAAAATCGATTTTATTATTTTAAAAAAAGATTTTGCTCTTTTATTGATAAAGTTAAATCTATTTGTAAATGCACTTAGAAATTTCATTTCTAATCTTTTAAAATTATTTGCAAGTGACATCTGAACCCCTATTTCTTCACTTTTTTGTTTTATCTTAAGTTAGATTAGCATTAAAACAAATATTTGTCAAACAATTATTGACTTGTAATACTCTTCGTGTTATCTTTGAGTTACGAATATGTAAAAATGACGCAGAAATGTAATACTTTGTTAAAGTAGATGTTATTTTCAAATTTTTAAAATCAGGTGATAAAGATGAAATATTTTGATACTCATGCTCACATTGGGCTGATCCACGAGGATCCTATTGAACAGTTGATTATTGTAAAAGAAGCAAAACACGCTGGTGTTGAACACATTGTAAGTATCTCTAATAATATTATGGATTTTTTTGATGTGTATCAAAATTTGCTTACAGCTGAAAATGTATTTTTTGCAGCAGGGCTTTCTCCGTCTGAGGTTGCTAATCCTCCTTCAGATTGGGAAATGAAATTAGAGAAGGCTGTAAGTCTTGATCGCGTAATTGCGATAGGTGAGACTGGTCTTGATTACTATAGAAAATTCGGTAGCAAGAATAATCAGGTTGAACTTTTTATTCGACATTTGGAATTAGCTGATAAGTATAATCTTCCAGTTATAATTCACAATCGAGAGGCTGGTGCAGATGTCTTAGATATTCTAAGAAACAATATGCCAAGAAAGGGTGGTGTTCTACACTGTTACTCTGAAGATTATGATTATGCTAGAAAGGCCTTAGATTTAAATCTATACATCTCTTTTGCTGGGAATTTGACTTATCGAAATGCTAAGAATTTGCATGAGACTGCTAGGAATATTCCTATTGATAGGATTCTTGTAGAGTCTGAAAGTCCTTTTATGGTTCCTGCTCATTATAGAGGAAAAAGGAATAGGCCTGCATATATCTGGGAGACTATTCAGTATTTAGCTGAGATTAGGGGTGAGAATGAAGAGGATGTCTCTGAAATTGTTTTTCAGAACTCTTTGAATTTTTTTAACTTAAATAAATAAATGGATTTATGGGTGATATGAATAACGATTTTTATCATAGTATACAACTGCCGGGGTTTGATATTCCCGGCAATTTGTTTTTGGCTCCGATGGCGGGGTGGACTGATAAGGGATTTCGCTCAATCTGTGTAGATCATGGTGCTGATATGTGCTTTTCAGAGATGATTTCTGCTGTCGCACTTGATCGTAATAATGATAAGACCCTTGAGTTAGCGCAAAAGGCTGATAATGAGAAGATTCTTGCTCTTCAGCTTTTTGGTTATGAGCCAAAGGATATTTACAACGCAATTATCAGGTTAGAGCTGCTACGGCCAGATATGATTGATCTTAATTGTGGTTGTCCTGTGACAAAGGTTATCAAGACAGGTGCCGGAGCTGCTTTAGCAAAGCAACCTTCACAGATTGTTGCGATCGTTAAGGCTATGCGCGAAGCTGTGCGTGATATTGGACGGGAGATTCCTATTAGTGTGAAGATTCGTTCTGGATGGGATCATAATTCATTAAATTATTTGGAGATTGGTAAGATGGTTGAGGATGCAGGTGCAGATATGATTACCTTGCACTCTCGCACTAGGTCTATGGGATATTCTGGAAATGCAAATTATCAGCATCTTGCAGAACTTGTCTCCGCTTTGTCTATCCCTGTAATCGGTTCTGGTGATTTATTTTCTCCTGAAGATGCGTTGCGTATGTTCTCGGAGAGCTCTTGTGATGGTGTAATGTTTGCTCGAGGAGCAGAAGGAAATCCTTTCATATTTGAACAGACTAAACAGTTTTTAGCTAATGGAGAAAAAATAGATATTAATATAGAAGAAAAAATACTTTCTGCCTTAAAACATCTAGAATATTCTATCAAATATTATGGAGAAGAGAAGGCTTGTCGCGAGATGAGAAAGCATATTTGCGCATATACAAAAGGTATTACTAATGGGAATTTTTTACGACAATCTGTTGTGCGAGCTAGCACGTATGATGAGTATCGTGAGAAAATCGATGAGTTCTTGAGGCTAAATAATTAGATATTATCTTGTCTAAGTTCTCTCTGATGCTTGACCATCTAATCTATTTAATGCTATTTTTCTAATATAATTTTCTTTACTAATAATATTTTCGAGGTGAAAAGATGATAAAATCATATAAAGATGCTGGGGTTGATATCGAGAAAGGTGATGCGTTTGCAAGTTTTATCGGCAAGATAAATTCTCCTGCAATTTCTGGCTCAATTGGAGGCTTTGCAGGCGGATTAGAGATTGATTTGTCTAAGTATAAAGAGCCTGTACTAATGTCTTGTACAGATGGTGTTGGAACTAAGCTTTTAGTAGCTCAAAAATTAAAAAAATATGACACTGTCGGTATAGATTTGGTTGCAATGAGTGTTAATGATCTTATTGTCTGTGGTGTTGAGCCTCTAAATTTCCTTGATTATATTGCATGTGGAGGAATAAATGAAGAAATTTTGCATGCTATTGTTAAGGGCATTGTTGACGGATGTGAACAATCAGAATGCCAGTTAAGTGGCGGAGAGACTGCTGAGATGCCAGACTTGTACAAGGGTGATGATTTTGATTTAGCTGGTTTCTGTAATGGTATAGGAGAGAAATCTAAGATTTTACCATTAAAAGAGACGATAAATTCTGGTGATTTTATATATGGTCTGCCTTCTACAGGAGTTCACTCTAATGGATTTTCTCTTGCTAGAAAGGTTTTTGATGACTCCGATGTTGATGCTTGGGAGAAGTTACTTGTTCCAACAAAGATTTATGTAAAAGATATGAAAAAACTCCTTGCGCCTGGAATTATCAAGGCTGCTGCACATATAACTGGTGGTGGATTAGAAGGTAATGTTCAGCGAGTTTTTCCAAAACATCTAACAGGCAAGTATTCTTGGGATTGGAAAGAACCTGAAATATTTGGAATGATTCGTGAGAGGGGAGAGATTGAAGAGTCTGAAATGAGAAAAGTCTTTAATCTTGGTGTCGGCGTGGCTTTAGTTGTTGCTGCTGATGATTCCGCTAAGCTCGAGGCTGTGGCTAAAGATAACAATATCGAATTATTCAAGATTGGAGAGGTTGTTAATGCCTAAGATTGCAGTTTTTGCATCAGGTAGTGGATCAAATTTTCAAAGTCTTGCCGAGAAAATTTCAACAAGTGAGCATAGGGTTGATTGTTTAATATGTGATAGAAAGAATGCCTATGTTCTTGAGCGGGCAAAGACTCTTGGTATTGATTCATTTTATTTTTCTTATCTAAATCGTCAAAGAGAGGATGTAGAGAGAGAAATTATTGCTACCTTGAAACAACGTGATATTGATTTAATCGTGTTTGCAGGTTTCATGAGGTTAGTTACACCTTTGTTTGTTGACACTTTTCCAAATAAAATAGTAAATATTCATCCAGCATTACTGCCTAAGCATCCTGGTACTCATGGAATTGAAGATAGTTACAATTCTGATGACAAAGAGATGGGTATTTCAATACATTATGTAGATCATGGGATGGATACTGGTCCAATTATTTGTCAAAGATCTTTTGATCGTAAGGGATTGACTATAGAAGAGGCTGAGACTAAGATTCATCAGATTGAGAATGAGACTTATCCAGAAGTCGTTATAGAACTTTTGGATGCAATAAAAAGTAAATGAGTAGGAGGGTATTTTGAAAATACTTGTACTTGGATCAGGAGCAAGAGAACATTCGATTGCGTGGAAATTTTCAAAAAGTAATAGGATTACAGGACTTTTTATAGCACCAGGTAATGCTGGAACTGCTGAGATTGGTGAAAATTTATCCCATGTTAATCCAGAGAATCCAAAAGAGGTTATAAGTGCTTGCAGAGAGCATAATATTGATTATGTCTTTGTGGGGCCAGAGGTTCCGCTCGCTTTGGGCGTTGTCGATTATCTAAAGAAAGAGGGTATTCCTGCCTTTGGGCCGCATAAGAAGGCTGCAAGGCTAGAGTCAAGTAAGACTTTTTCTAAAAAATTTATGAACAAACATGGGGTTCCAACCGCATTTGCTAAGGAATTTGACTCTTTTCGAAGTTTTAAGAAATATATCGAGAATAGTAGTGGTAAATTAGTAATCAAGAAGAGTGGTCTCGCTGCAGGTAAGGGTGTTCTGGAGTCTGATGATAAAGAAGTCTTGTTGGATTTTGGTAAGTCTATATTGAAAAATGATAGTCTTCTTGTTGAAGAGTTTCTTGAAGGTTATGAGATTTCGATTTTTGCTTTGACTGATGGTGAATCTTATATACTTTTACCGCCTTGTGCAGATTTTAAAAAGGCTGGAGAGGGTGATTCTGGACTAAATACTGGTGGAATGGGTTCAATCTGTCCTGTCCCTGGTGTTAGCAAGGAGCTACTTGCCGATATTGAGGAGCAGGCAATTGTTCCAACGTTTAGAGGCTTGAAAAAAGATGGATTGTCTTACAAAGGTCTTCTATATATTGGTATTATGGTTACAAAAGATGGTCCAAAGGTTCTTGAATATAATGTTCGATTCGGCGATCCAGAGACTGAAGCCTTGTTGCCGTTGATAAATTCAGATTTTGTTAGCTTGAATGAGGCTATTATTGACGGTACGCTAGCTGAATTCCCAATTGAGATATCTAACCAATCAGCAATCTGTGTTGTAGCAGCTGCAGAGGGTTATCCTGGCGACTATAAAAAGCTTATTAAAGTCGATAATCTTCCTGAAGAGACTAAGTCTAGCATCTGTTTTCATGCATCTACTGTGATGGATTCTGAAGGGGTTCTTCGAACCAATGGTGGAAGATGTTTCACTGTCGTTGGTCTAGGTGATAATTTCTCGAAGGCGAGTGATGCTGTCTATTCAGCAATGAAGTCGGTCGAGTTCGAGGGTGGCTGGTATCGTAAAGATATTGGGAAAAAGTTTTTTATTGAAGAGTAATATGCTTTAGCGGTGCTGGTCATTTGATTCAGCACCATAATTAAATTTACAGGAGTAAACCATGAAGGATGTGTTATTTATTGTTGGGTCGGAGTCTGACAAGCAAGCTGTTCAGCCAGGGTTGGATTTGATGGATGAGAAGAAGATGTCTTATGATTTTAAGATCTATTCTGCGCATAGAAACTTACCAGAGTTGACTAAGTTTTTGGAAGAAAATGAGGCAAATTATAAAGTAATTATTACTGCTGCAGGATTGTCTGCTGCTCTTCCTGGGGTAGTTGCTGCAATGGTGAAAAAGCCAGTCTTGGGTATTCCTTTAATTTCTGGTTCTTTGGCTGGAGTTGATGCACTGTTGTCAATCCTTCAATTACCAAAAGGTATTCCATGTGCAACTATGGGAATCGGAAAGCAAGGTGTCTTGAATTCAATCCACTTAGCTGAAAGAATAATAAATATCTAATATTGTTTATTTTGCAATAAAAAAGCTGCCAACCCAGAAGGAATGGCAGCTTTTTTTGTGTGTATTAGTTTTGAACCTTTACACTTAAAGCATTGTCTGTTTCAGATGGTTTGAAAGAGATAGCTCTAGCTATAATCTTAACTGTGTAAGTTCTTGTTGAAGATTTTACTTTGTCAAAGACCCAGAATTTTTCGCCTTCTGCTTCAATCTTGATGTCCCAGCTGTACTGTGGAAGCATTACTGTAGTAGCTCCCTTTGCTTTTGCTGCTTCAAGTAAGAAGTATTCTGCAGTATTCTGAGCTAGTGTTCTAGCATTGAATACAGGTGCTTCTTTCTTCTTTGGTAAGAAAAATAGAGCAAAGTTGCCAGTTGATGACATTGAAGTTAGTGGTGTCATAATTCCATTATGAAAAACACTTCCCTCTTTGAAATCTACAGTCTTCTTCCCATTGTCAACAGTAATTTCGAAGAATTCACTCTTATAAGTGATCATTTTTCCTTCGATTGTCTCAGTTACAGAAGCAGTAGCTTCAACAGCTCCAAGATCTACGATGTTGTTCATATTGACTTTGTTGTCAAAAGTAAGGTCGGTGATTGACTTTAGCTCAGATGTCTTATCAGTTCTGTCTATCTTGTAACTAGTACAAGAGAACATGAAAACAGCTAGGCCAAGAACCAATGAAAGTTTTTTAATTGAATTTATCATTAAATTCCTCCTACGTTATATACAAATGAGTATATTCTCATAAAAAAAATTTGTCAACTGTTTTAATTGAAATAAAAAAATATTAAAAAAATTTTTCTCATTAAATCTGTTTATATCGTTAAAAAAATTGACAGAATTGAGATGAAACGTATAATAGTAGAATAGGAGTGGATCATGATAAAAAGACAAATTTATTTTTCTTCAGCAATATTTTTATTATTATTTTCGTGCATGAGCTTTAGCGGCGAACCTAAATTCTCTGAGGATGGAAGGGATCTATCGCTGTGGTATACTGCACCAGCAAAATATTGGGAGAGCGAGGCCTTGCCGCTTGGTAATGGTAAAATCGGTGCGATGGTCTTTGGTGGAATTCAGCGTGAACAGTACACCTTGAATGAGAAGACATTGTGGGAAGGTGGAAAGGGCGAGAATCCTGATTATAATTTTGGGAACAAGAGCGGTGGAAAGGATCAGCTTGAGAATATTCGAAGTCTTGTTCGTGATGGAGATTACACTAAGGCAATGGCTGAGGCTAATAAGCATTTGACAGGAGATCCTCTTGGTTATGGAGCTTATCAAGTTCTTGGAGATATGTTTCTTGAATTTGAGGGTCAGGGTGGAGTCTCAAATTATTACAGAGGATTAGATCTGACTAATGGTGTTCATACTGTAAGTTACAAATCGCGAGGTGTAAATTATGTCCGAGAAAGTTTTATCTCATATCCAGATAATCTTATGGTGGTTCGGCTTAAGGCGGATAGGGCAGGTGCGTTGAATTTTTCCCTAAACCTTACTTCTCCAACTCAGGGACCTTCATACTATGAGGGGTATTTTGGGAAAAAGCTACCAGCTGAGAAGCAGGGGCGAAAAATTGAGGTTAACGGATTTCATGATTTGCTTGTGTTAGATGGGATCTTGAATAATAATGGAATGAAGTTCCAGACTGTCGCAAAGATTTTAAATCTTGATGGTGAGGTTAGTGTTGGTGGTGAGGTAAATAGTCAGTATCTTGAGATTGCTGATTCAAGTGAGGTTGTTATAATTTTGACTGCAGCAACTGATTATTTGCATCAATACCCTGATTACACAGGGCGAGATTATCGTGGAGATAATAGTAAGGTTATTCAGAACGGGGTTGATGTAGGGTATAAAGCTTTGTTGGATAATCATTTAGCTGATTATGAAGGTTTGTTTGACCGTGTAGATTTATCATTGGGAAATTCAGAGGTTGCTGGTTATCCCACAGATGTTAGACTTCATATGTATCAAGATAAGGCTGATCCCGGGTTGGATGCTTTAATTTTTCAATATGCTAGATACTTAATGATTAGTAGTTCTAGGGCTGGTTCATTGCCTGCGAATTTGCAGGGGATCTGGAATAATTCGACTAATCCTCCATGGAGTGCTGATTATCACACAAATATAAATTTGCAGATGAACTACTGGATTACAGGTCCTGGAAATTTGTCAGAGTGCGATATACCTCTGATTGAGTTTATTGATGAGTTGCGCAAGCCTGGTCGTGATACTGCGCGCGAATATTATAATTCTGGCGGTTGGGCGACTAACACTATGGTTAATCCATTTGGATTTACTGCGCCAGGGTGGATGGCAAGTTGGGGTCACTTTCCAGCTGGGGCAGCATGGCTCTCACGACATCTCTATACCCATTTTATGTATACCCAGGATATGGATTTTCTTGCAAATACTGCGTATCCCATTATCAAAGAGGCTGCTACCTTCTGGCTTGATTATCTGGTAGAGGAAGATGGAAAGCTTGTCTCGTTGACCTCGTATTCGCCAGAGCATGGTGAGTTTGAGAGAGGGGCGATGATGGATCACATGATTGCGTGGGATATCTTCTCTAATTGTATAGAGTTGGCAAAAATTTTGAGTAGTGATGAGGAGTTTGTTGCTCAGCTTGTTGCAGCACGAGATAAGATTGCTGGACCATTTATTGGTCAGCACGGGCAGCTGCAGGAGTGGATGAGAGATATTGATAGTCCACTTGATAAGCATCGTCATGTTTCTCATCTGTATGCGTTACACCCTGGGCGTCAGATCTCTCCAATTACTACGCCTGAGTTTGCAGATGCTGCAAAGGTCAGCCTTGAGTTTCGCGGAGATGGTGGAACAGGCTGGTCCCGGGCGTGGAAGATTAACTTCTGGGCTAGACTTGGTGATGGAGATAGGGCATATAAATTAATGAAAAGCTTCTTGAACCCTTTGAAGAAAGCAAAGATGAATTACGGAGCAGGTGGAATTTATCATAACTTGTTCTGTTCTCATCCCCCATTTCAGATAGATGGAAATTTCGGAGCGGCTGCAGGAATTGCTGAGATGCTGGTTCAAAGCCACATGGGCTTTATCAATCTTCATCCAGCACTGCCATCAGCGTGGGCGGAAGGATCAATTCGCGGGATAGGCGCTAAAGGCGGGTTTGAGGTCAGCCTTGACTGGAGAGATGGGCAGATTGAGAGAGCAGAGATCCTCTCAAAGGCTGGGAAGCAGTTGAATATTGTCTACGGAGATACTGAGAATTCTATCAGTACTTCTGCTGGTAAAGTTTATGTCTTTGATGGAGCTCTTCGGCTTGTTGAGATAAAGTAGTCGATATAATAAAAATATAATCTGTATAGCTGATCTCTTTTGTTAGGGGTCAGCTTTTTTAATCTAAGGTTAATAAATATTAATAATTTTTTAAGTTATTTTTTTCTATCGAGTGGTAGACTTACTTATATATCTATGGAGGTTGTATGAAAAAGTTAAACGTTTTGTTTGTCATGCTTTTCTTTGCATTTTTTGGATGCGATTTGTATGAGATCTCCTCTGCTAAGATTTCTGAGCTTGAGGGTTCAGTCGCATTAGTAAATGAGGAGATAAAGTTGGAATTAAGTCTTGATGGCAAGGTTCCAGATGGTGCTGAATATGTTTGGAGTATAGGAGAGGATAGCTCTCTGACTATTATTTCATCTGATTCGAGTGGGATAGTTGTTAAGTCTGACAAGGCTGGAGAGTATGAGGTCTCCTGTGTTATATCATTTGAGCAAAAAGAGTTAAAGGTTGTCTCATATAATGTCAAAATTGTGACTGGAGAATTACCTGTGCTAACAGTTGTTCCTGAAGCAAGCCCCTACACAGTTGGAGATACTGTCTCTTTCAGCTTAAATCAGACAGTTGTGGCAGATTTCCCATATAATGTGGATGTTACTGTCTCAGATGCAGATACTAAGCCTGTCGAGGTCCAAAAGTCAGGTAGCACCTATAATTTTGTGGGTTCTGTAGTTGGCGAATATTTGATTACACTTAATTTGTCAAATTCATTATCAAAAAGTTCGATTATAACTTCTACCATTGAAGTTTTTGACTTATATAAGGCAATAATTACAGTCAATCAGGAGTTCTGCAAGGTTGGAGATGCTATCTCTTTTTCTGCTGCAGATTCAACATTTGAGGATGCTGAATTAAGTTATCTATGGGGAGTTAAGAAGCCTTCTGGGGAGTCGGAACTGTTAACAGGTAATACCTCAGTTAATTTTCAGTACACCTTTTCGGAAGAGGGTGAGTATACGCTCTCTCTATATGTTGAGGATTCGTTAGGAATAAACGATTCTGTGGAGAAGCTCTTTTTCTCTGCTTATGAACCAGATTTTGATTTTTCGTTGTTGGGAGGTAAAGAGTATTATCGAATTGGTGAAGAGGTAGCAACCACTTCGGTCAGTAATATTGAGCACAGTTATGATGGTATTGATATTTCTTACATCTATGATAATACAAGGGTCAGCTTGACACCTACTGGGGATACCTCAGCACTTGTGAGTTCTACTCTTGTAGGGGATTATTCTATTGAAGTTGAATTAGATAATGGATATTTTTCTATAAAAAAAGATTGTAACGTGAAATTTATTGATAAACCAGTGGCTAACGCTGGTTCAGATCAGGTTTTGGATGAAAAAGGGATCTCAGTTACTTTAGATGGCAGTAATTCTACTAATACTAATTCTCCACTTGGAGCAAGCCTGCTTTTTAAATGGGAAATCCTAGAAAAACCAGATTCAAGTCTGGTAGAATTAGATGATTTAAGCTTAGAGTCTCCAAGTTTCACAGCTGACGTGGCAGGGCTTTATAGATTTAGATTAACAGTGGGCGATAATCACTATTCGTTAGATAAGAATATTTCTAGTGACGAAGTTGAGGTTGTTGTAAATGTTAAGAAGGCACTAGTTATAATGCTTGATGGCGTTAGATCTGATGTTCTCCTCTATTGTAACACTCCAGTCATGGATAGTATGGTTGCGAACACTTTAGAAGGTTTTGAGGATTATAAGACAGCCTACTCATTTAGTTCGTGGGCTAACAATCCAACAAATAGTTTGCCAAACCACACCTCTATACTGACAGGACAGACCCCATTTACTCATGAAGTGACAGAGAATGATTCAGGAGATTCTAATAATGTAGCATATCCTCTTATTTTTTCTATTGCTGAGGATCAAAAGTCTGAGCTAAACACAGTATTTGCTTATGAGTGGGACGTAGATGATGATATTGGAAAAAACACTCAGACTCAGGCAGATTATAAAATGCGAGGTCTTGCGTCTGGAGGTAAAAATGGTGATGAGATTAATCGAGATAATATTATAAAAATGGTTGAAGGATCATATGCTGATACTGGTTTTGCTTCAGGAACAGATATAGATCTTCTAGTTTGGTACTATAGTGAGCCTGACTATGCTGGACATACTCATAACTTTTTTTCAACTACTGGCCCTGGTGCTGGATATCGGACTTCAATAGAGGCTGCCGATGCTGATATAGGGGCTGTCCTCGCTTCTATCAAAAAGAGATCTACATTTGAATATGAAGATTGGAATATTATTATTGTAGCAGACCACGGTGGCTGGAATAAAACTCATGGAATTCCTGACCACTCTTGCTTGATTGTGCCATATATTTCTATGTCAAAATCGACTGTTGCTGGTGGACTAGAATTTAGTAGTAGCATAAATGATGTAACTCCATCAGTTGCTCAGCATATGGGGCTTGATGTCTCTTCTTTGACATTTGATGGCGTAGCAAGAGGACAAGAAGCAGAGCAGGGTTTGTACTCAGATAGTTTGTTAGCTTATTTTGATTTTAATGGTGATAGTGTATCGCGATTGCAGGATAAATCAGGAAATAATAATAACCTTGTGATAGAAAATAATAATGGAGGTCTCTTATCATTTGAAAATAGTACTTCGATCTCTGGTTTTGCTAATTATCTCTCTTTACACGACGGAAGAGGTGGCAATAACTCCAATGGAGCTTGGTTAAGTTTTGGTAATTCTGGGGATTTAGCATTCAACGATGATAATAAATCTTTGACAATTACTTTTTGGTATAGGACAATTGCTGGTACATCAACTGTTGCTGATGATGTAATTATCAGCAATAAGGATTGGTCTAGCGGTGCTAATGTTGGAGTAAATATCTCTGATGATGATAGGTCTTCTGGCAAAAAACTTTGGATGAATATCGGGGGAACTGGACCAAGACAAGACATCGAACAACTTGCTGGGGGCTCTAGACCTGCTCCAGATAGATGGATTCTTGTTGGAATGGTTGTAGATTACAAACATAAAATAATGTACGGATATGTCTACGATGGGTTTAGTATTTTTTACAGCGATACAGGATTAAACACAGTCTCGCCAGGTTCTCAGTTGATAAGATCTGGATTAGAGTGGACAATCGGCGCAGATGCAAATGGAAAATACCAATTAGCAAATGCGATGATAGATGATGTTGCATTATGGAATAGAGCACTTACTCCTGCTGAAATACAATATATACATCTAGCAGGTAAAAAGGGAAAGAGCTTAGGTGATATAATGAACACTAGCGCTGGTGCCCCATTAGTTGAATAATTTATATTTTTGATTTTCTTACCTCTATTAGGTTAAATTGCCTAGTAGAGGTTTTTTATTTTTCATATGTCAAGCGCAAGCGAAAATGTCCCAATATTGATTATGTATTTTTTTAAATTGAAAGAGAGAAGAGAAGTTTTAACCGCCCGCTACGCTAGATGAACGCAGATGAACGCAGATAATATGGGAGTGGATTAGGTAGGTATTGTCTATTGCTTATGATTTTGTGGTGGTTTACAAACTTTAATATATGCCTATAGATTTTATGAAAAAACCGCTAAGCAAGACTGCGGTCTGAAATCTAGCAAAATATTCTAGGCTCTTTACCATAAAATTATCTTCTCCTCATCTGATTGTCCTGCGTTCATCGAGCAGCTACGCTTGCGAGAGTTGACGTTTCCAGTTTCAATAATCACTTCTCCAACTCCGCTTGGTCGGTTAAATCCTCTTAAGAAAACTCTTCTAAAAAACTATTTTATCACATAAGACATTTTCCCTTGCGTTACATTGAGACATTATCCTTTTCGTTCGACACCTAGTAGAGGTTTTTTATTTTTCATACAAAAAATAAAAATATATATGGTATAATGTTGATAATGTTTCTTGGAATTTAATTATGGAGGGGAAATTATGAAAAATCACCGCAGATTGAAGCCTTTTTTCTATTTTATTGCTGTCATAATTTTGCTAATCGTCATCTTTTCTATAATAGTTGCGGTCTTGAAGATCAATCCTGTAGTCAGTGGCGGAGTTGATGATACTAGTGGAGATCTTGTAGTTGAATCAGAAAATTTCGATAGCAATGTTAATAATACCATTTCTTTAAAACAGTTCAAAGAGGGGAAAGAAATTTTATACAAGAGCCTTTTAACTTCTAACTTAAAGCCTTACACTCCTGCTCTTTGGTGTGAATATTATATATTGAAATATCCAAAGGCAAAAGTATTTTTGAGTAAACAGTTAGAATCTGATTTTTTCTTTTATCCTGAAAATTTAGAAGTTTTTATTTTAGAAATTTTAAAGGACGAGTCTGGTCAAAAATGGTGTAGATTGTCAGATTCTGTTGGGGTTACTGGTTGGATAATTTATAGTAGCGAACTATTTGATCAGCAGAAAATCTTTGTTCTAAGTGATGATTTAGAGATTAAGCAGAATGAAGCTGTTGTCCTTTCACATCTTCCAGAAATTGTTCGGCAAGGACCTATCTTGAGACTTAATAGCGAACTAGAGTTGATTGATAAATTAGAGTGGCCAGGTCCATGCTACAGTGTTAATAGCTTAGATGGAAACTTGTTGTTAATAAATGTCTTTATTGATTATAGTAATCTTTTTAAGATTTACAATTTAAATAGTCAAAAGTTATCTTCTACAATTCATGGAATGCCTATTTATAATTCAAGAAAAAACTTAGCCTTAGCAAAAAGCACTATTTATCTAGACCCTCAGGTTTTTTTATATGAGATACGTGATGATGAGTTTCATCTTGTTTTTAATTATGAATTTTCTGTATTCGAAGAACTTACCAATTTAAGTTGGCTTAGTGGGGATGTTGCGGAAATAAAAATTAAGAGCTCAGGAGTTGATAAAACTTTTCATATAGTTAAAGAACGCGGCAATTGGTTTATCGATGAGATTTTTCTTTAGAATAGTTTTCAATTATGGAGGAATATTATGAAAAATCATAAAAGACTAAGAGTTTTGTTTTATGTCTTGATTGTTTTTATAATTTTTATGATCGTCATCTTTTCTATTATGATTGCAGTCTTGAAGATTGATTTTGTAATCGGGGTGAAGATTGACCATTCTGCTGATACAAAGCCTGTTCAGTGGGATAATTCTCTTAATCTGAGGCAGGGGTATAACCAGTGCTCAGCATTTTCAGCTTCGGCTTTCATCTATTCAACGTCCGGAGAGTTTCATGAACCTCGCACGGTGTATGAGACTTTTTCAAAAATGGATAATGGTATGGTTACGCCGTTTGAAATTGTAAAGTATTTGCGAAAATCTGGATACAGTGTTAAATTGAGATATCTGGGGTTGATGGGTGAGGATAGACAGAAGCGCTACCTTATTGATTCTGCGAAGAGCAATAATCCCTATATTGCTTTAGTTCTAGATCACGGAGTGCTTCACTATATCACGGTTCTAGGATTTTCAGATGGCTTCTTCCACGTCTATGATTCGATGCAGAGTCCATCGACAGCAGGATTTACTATCGACGAGAATGGATTTAGCCCTGGAAATAAAGATTTTAGCCTGGATGAGTTCTATGAAATATGGAGTGGCCCAGCTTATAAGCGAATTTATTTACGGGTGATTATACAGTAGAAAGGATTTTTATATGAAAAAAATATTAATTATCAACAGCAGCATTCGAAAAAAGTCCACATATTCGTTGTTAAAAAGAATTGAGGCTCTGCTCGGAGAATCTGAGGTCGAGTTTGTTAATATCAAAGATTTTAACATCAGGCCGTGTACTGGATGCGAAAATTGCCTTCGAAAAGGCACATGTCCCCTCAGCGACGATGCTAATCTTCTGCTTTCACAAATCACTAGTGCTGATGGAATAATTATTGGAACTCCGGTATATCTTAGACATATTTCAGGTTATTTAAAAGTCTTAATCGATCGAGCTTGCGCCTGGTACCACAGACCAGCGCTTGCGGGTAAGCCTGTGTTTTTTGTTACAACGACTCAAGTTACAGGCTCGCGGCAGGCAGTCAGATATTTGCAGGATCTTTCTGTTCAGTGGGGGACTATCTACGCAGGCGCTCTTCCCCGAACCATGTTTAATCTAGAAAAGGAGTTGAAAAAGCGGACTTTTTCTAAGTTTTTGTTTTATTTAGATGACAAAAATACTACAAAGTATCGTCCAAGTTTCAAGCAGTTACTTGAATTCCACACTCAGAAGGTTCTGGCTGTTAATATACTTCCTCTCGACCTAGAATATTGGAGAGAAAAAGGATATATCGACAAGCCATATTATTACGATTGCAGGATAACTCTTTGTAAAAGATTTCTTGGCCATCTATACTACAAAATGCTGTCGTATTTTATTGGTAAAAATAAAGTTGAGTAGTGTATATTGTTAATAAAATATTTTTGGGGGGATTATTATGGCGTCAGATTTAAGTTTTGTCGAGTATGTTGCAGATCAGATTGGTTGTGGTGAGGTTACTTTTCGAAAGATGTTCGGTGAGTATGCTCTCTACTGTGATGGAAAGGTTGTTGCTCTAATCTGCGACAATAAGGTCTTTGTTAAAGTAACAGCCGGGGGGCGAGACTTTATTGGTAATCCTGTTGAGGCTCCTGCTTATTCTGGTGCGAAGCCAAGCTTCCTGATCGAGGATGGATTTGAAGACAGGGAGTGGTTCACCGAGTTAATCCGCATTTCTGCGCTAGAGCTACCATATCCTAAGAAACGAAAAAAATGATAGTAAATATGGAAAGTCTATTTATTGAAATGCGAAAAAAAGAATTTAAATAAAGTGACTAATAGTCATAAAGTTGTTGACTTAAGTCGTAAATATGATTATATTATGACTGTTAGTCATATAGGAGGCTTTATGGATTTGAATTATTTTAGCGTATTGGCATTTAGTTGGGCAGGTATTGGTATTATCTCGAGAATTCTTATGTTTTTCTTGGGAGACAGATGGGCTAAATGGGAGTTAAATCGTGCCTATTCAGAAAAAAGACCTAAATGGATTATTTTTGTGGCAGTTTTTTTCTTGATTCTTGTTGTTGTTACTTGGGTTCAGGTCGGAATAACTGATATTCGAGGAAGTTGGATAATAGCTGTTTTGCTATCATTGGTATTAATCAAGGTTTCAACTTGGGTTTTTAACTACAATTCTTTTCGTAATTTTGCAGAGGTTATGTTAAAAGATAGAAAGAAGATGAGGATTTTAAATATTTTTGTTTTAGTATTATCAATTGCAATGATTTTGATGGGCATCTTGTTATACTAAAAATATTGACAGGGGAAAATATGCCTAAGCAGACATTTTATAATCTAAATTTTGAAAAGCAGCAGAAGATTTTTTCTGCTGCCTTGAGTCTCTTTTCAAATTTGAGATATGATCAAATTTCAATAGATAAAATTGTATTCGAGGCTGGAATACCAAAAGGTAGTTTTTATCAGTATTTCTCGGGAAAAGATGATCTTTTCAAATATATTTTTAAGGATATTGGAAAAGTCACGACCGAAAAGCTTTTGGAAAAGATTGAAAAAAGTATTGAAGTTGATTTTATTGCGTTGATAATGGAACTTCTGAATTTCTCTCAATCAATGCTTGCTGAAAATCCTGAACTTTTATTGTTAAAGAAGCGATTTCTTGAGGAATGTCCGCAGAGTGTTAAAAATCAGATTTTGTCAGAGTTTCAAGATGAAACAGATCTTGTTTACTCAACACTTCTACAGAAGTGCATTGAACAAAAGATTGTGAGCCAGTATATTAATCTTGAACTTTCTTCCAAATTATTATCTTTAATCTCTTTGAATATTGAAAAATTTTCATCACCTAGCACCACTGATTTTAATCAGTTGACTATCGATTTATTGTCTGTAGTTTATAACGGATTAAAACCTTAGAAATTGTAAAATTTTAGATTTTTTTAATTAAAATACAACCTTCAGGGAGATCCCCCGAAGGTTGTCTGCTTTTATTTTACAAATCCCTTCTCAGTTCCAAGTTCTGATATTGCTTTGATTATTGATGTGTCGAGAGTCTCGACTCCTGCCTCAGCAGATTTATCAGAGATATACTGGTTCCGTTTCTGTGCAAGTTCTGCAATTTTCTTCTGGATTTCAGCTCTCTCTTTCGACTTTTCTTCAACTTTTTTCTTTAATTCGGCGTCTGATAGCCCTTGATATTCTGCTGGAAGGCTCTCTTCTTTAACTTCAGATATTTCAACCTCTTCGTTTTCTATTGCATCGACTAGATCCCATGAAGAGTTCTTATATTTTGAGGTAGATTTAGATACAATTCTATCCGACATAACCTTGCTGTTCATCTGGCTTGCATTTGAATCCTGTGTTGACTGTTTCATTGAATAGTTAATGCCTTCACTTCCGTAGTAGATATAGGTATTATTCAGCTGTGTATTTAGGTAAAAAAGTTGATCGTCATAGGGTGTTGTAATGTCTGCGACAGCCGCGTTGTGATCGATAATCATATATTTTCCACCGCCAAGTCTAGCACCATCTTTCCAGAATCCATTGATTCCAGTCTGCAAATCGCCGCAGTGAATTGTGTTCACATAGATATTCTTGTTGGCAGCAGTTGAGCATATTTTCTTATAATCAATCTTTCCCTGATTAAAAGGTTCATTTCCTGCGATGAATACTACCTTGAAGACTTTATTATCTTCTTTCCATTTAAGTTGTTTTACAGCCTGATCAATTACCGCACCGCAATACTCGCTTCCGCCGTTTGTAGTCAAGGCAAAGAGCCGCTCCGAGATATCATCAAGGCTCTGTGAAAAGTCGAGGACTTTTCTGATGTAGCCACTCTCTTCGCTCAATCCATCATTGCCGTACTCGAAGAGGGCAATTTCAAGCTCGATTGGATCGCCATTTTTCTCAAGGGCAGCAAAGTAATTGATAATTGTCCAGAAATTCCCTTTTGCCTGCTCAATCAGACCGTCCATACTGTTGGAGGTATCAAGCAGCAGTGCCAGCTGGACAGCCTTGCCGTCGAAGGCAGTCGAGTAGGGGGTAGCTACAGTTGTTCTGTCGTTCCCATTATTTTCTCTATTCCCGTTGGTGCTGGCAGTCGAACCAGTACCATCATCTTTTTTACATCCAAAAGCAAGTGCCATTATCATGGCAAAAATAAGTAATTTTTTCATAACATTTCTCCTTTCATCTGTGTAAAATTTACAACAGATCTGAAAGTCAGTTGTCATGGGTGTGTAAAAATTTGTAAAAGAGATGTAAAATCAGCAGCAGAATTTATAACCGACCCCGTGGATTGTCTTGATAATATTCTCAGTCGCTGGGATCTCATCAAATTTTTTTCTTAGCTTGACAATATACTGGTCAAGTGTCCGTGTAGTTCCGTAGTAATCGATTCCCCAGACCTTGCTCAGCAGGAAGTCGCGGTCAAGAACCTTGTTCTGATTCTCAAGGAAAATTTTAAGCAGCTCAAACTCCTTAGCAGAGAGTTCAAAGAGTTTATCTTCACATTTCATTGTCATCTGCATCGTGTCTACACTCCATCCGCAGACCTTAAATGTTCGCGAGTCGTGTAGGCTTTCAGTTTTTGCAGCCCTAGCTGACCGGCGCAGATTCGCCCTGATTCTTGCAAGCAACTCGTTCACCCCGAAAGGTTTGACTACATAATCGTCTGCTCCGATCTCTAATCCAACAACCTTATCAATCTCCTGACCTTTCGCTGTCAGCATAATAATCACCACGCCACTATCACTCTGGCGAATCTTCCGACACAAATCATATCCACTGAGATTCGGCATCATCACATCCAGCAATATCAAATCCGGCCTGAAGTCCCGGTAGGCGTCAAACCCGGCAAGACCATCCTCTGCCACGGCAACCTCAAATTGTTCTGAGGCAAGCAGATCTTTCAGCCCTGTGAGAATCGCCTTATCATCTTCGACTATCAGAATTTTCTCTTTCATTTCGACTCCGTAAAAATTATTTTAAATATTGTTCCGCCGCCTTCACGTCGGTGGCAGCTGATTTTCCCACCCAGTTTCTGCACAATCGAGGCAGAAATTGCAAGCCCGAGACCAGTTCCATTTGTCTTTGCTGTAAGCGAATCATCGACGCGGAAGAACTCCTTGAAGACCTTCTGGGCATATTTCTCGGGGATACCAATTCCACGGTCTGCAACTTCGATTACGACTTGCTCAGCCTTGCTGTAGAGATTAAGGTGTACCGATTTCTGCTCATCGCTGTATTTCTTCGCATTCGAAAGCAAGTTCATCAGAACCTGCTTGACCGCATCAGAGTTCCCCTTGATAAAAAGAATTTCCTCCGGAAGATTGAGGGAAAACTCAAATCCAGCAGATTTAAACTCCATCTCAAAGGTTGTATAAATTTCGCTACATATCTGGTTCAGCTCGATTGTTCTCAAATCTGAGATTATTGCCCCTTTTTCAAGTTTCGAGAAGTCAAGAACATTATTGATCAGCGAGGTCAGCCTTTTTCCCTCATCAAGAATAGTCTGAAAGTAGAGCTGCTGATTAGACTCGCTGACTCTGCGATCTTTGAGCATCTCCGTGTAGAGCCGAATAGTTGTCAGCGGAGTTTTCAGCTCGTGCGAGACATTAGCGACAAATGATGTCTTCTTTGCTGCAAGTTTGAGCTGATAGCCTGTGAAATAGATAATCATAAAAGCCCCGGCAAGGGCAGAGAGCATCAAGGCAATAACTCCACCAGCAACTGTTGCAACACGTGTGCGAATCTGCGCTTGCAGGGCAGAACCATCCGGCAGGTAGGCCGCAATCTGCCAGCCCGGGATAATCTCGCTCAGATCCCGTGTGGCAATCGGCAGATTTTTCTCTATCGATAATTCACTAAGCCTGTCGAAATTGTGCGGATACCCAAACTCATCGACTAGAGTTATAATTCTTTTGTCATTCTCTATTTCTGGGAAAAAACTCAAGACCCGCTCCTGTAACTTGGTTCTGTCAAGAAGCGCGCCAGCAATCTTGTCATCTAATCTGCACCAGAAGATAATCTCCAACCTGTCGTTGACAAACCTCGGAATAAATCCAGCCACCTTGCTGTTAATTATCTCCGAGAAGAATTTATTCTGCGAGACAATCAGACTCTCTTCCTGCTGCATGCTACTTTGTGGAGTAACGCTATAGGAATAATTCATCTGAGAACTCACAAGCCCCTCGGATTCAGCCTTTGCTCGAATCTGCTTTTTTACATCAGGATTCTTCTGAAGTTTTTCAGTTGCAATATTAGTTGCAACCTCTTTTGATTTTGAAAAAGTTTGAGATTGCGGCTCCACCATTATCGAGTTGTCGTATTCATTCTCTGCTTGCCTATCTTCAACCGCACTTGACAGGGCTAATTCCATTGACTCCGTCTGCAGAATCTCAGCCGCATAAATCGCTGCAAGGTTCTGAAAGTAGGGAATCTGCTGCCGGTTTAGAAGAAATTCCCTGTTTGAAGCAAAAAACTCAACCTCTTTGTAGCTTGAGACTTCAGGCGGATAGATAATCTTGTATGAATCATCAAGTGCAAAGACAATATCGATCAGGTTATTTCCATCAGTTTGTAACGATTTATCGCTATTTTCTTTTGAAAAAAAGCCAACCATTATCGCCCTGAGTTCCTCCTCCGAGTCTTTCAAATCTTTCTGCACAAGTGTCGCAGTCTGTCCAATCTCTGTTGCTATCGAGTCGTTGAACTGCTGCTGTAGGAATTGCCCCTCGCGGAGGGCATAGCGCAATGAGAACAGCGCCAGTATGCTAATTGGCAAAAAAACAAATATTATATAGAAGAAAACAATCTGCTTCATCGAAAAGTTCTTTTTCATATATTAAACTTAACTACAAAGCCTTGAAATTTTCAAGGATTATTTTGGGTTAGCAGTCAATTTTTACAACAATTTACAAAAGTTATGTTATAATATGTTATAATTAGTTATAATATATGTGAGGGGTTTATGAATATTTCTTTTTTTAAAAAAAGCAGCGTTGTGATGATTTTGGTGTTTTGTTCCGCTTCGCTTTTCTCTAATCAGCTTGTGGATTATGTTGATACGTCTATAGGGACAGGGAGTTTCGCAGGG
>JAFGXN010000168.1 GCA_016936615.1 Spirochaetales bacterium
GGCAGAGGTTTTTTTGTATATTAAAGTCATTGGAAAATGGAGGATTTATGAGTGATCAAGTTTTAAAAGATAAGATGCCACCTTACAACGAAGAGGCTGAGATGGCCTTGATAGGATCGTGTTTGAAGGATCCTGAGATTGTAAATGATATTATAAAGATTGTTAAGCCATCTGATTTCTATAAAAATTCACATATTCTAATTTTTCAAGCTATTCAACATGTTATTGAGAGTGGGCAAAATCCAGATATTATAAGTTTGGTAAATTATTTGAGATCTGAGTCTCAGCTTGAGCAGGCTGGAGGATCTTCTTACATTGCATCATTGACAGATGCAGTTCCAACAATTGCAAATGCGACTTATTATTCTCAGCTTGTTCGGGATGCTTCTGTTCGTCGTGACATTATTCGAATTTCGTCGCAAATGGTTAGTGAGTGTTATGATAAGACGGTTGAGACTGAAGAGTTAATTGAAAGTGCTGAGAAGAAGTTTTTTACTATTGCTGAGGCTAAGAATTTTTCAGAGATTAAGACTGTTAAGGATATTATACCGCGGACCATGGATAAGATTGAGAGTTTGATTAACTCTAAGGAGTCGATGACTGGGGTTCCTTCTGGTATAGCAAGGTTAGATTATCTGACTAATGGTTTTCAGAAGTCTGATTTTATTATTGTCGGTGCTCGTCCGTCAATTGGTAAGACTGCTCTTGCTACAAGTATTGCTGCGAATATTGCTATTCGTAAGAATATTCCGGTTGGTTTTTTTACTTTGGAGATGCCGGCTGAGGCCTTGATTGAGAGAATTTTAGCTGGTGAGGCTAAGGTAGATTTTCAGAAGGTTAGAAATGGTCTGCTCCCTCCTGCTGATTTGAAGAAGTTAGTTGATGCTGCGAGTAGGATCTATGAGGCGCCTTTCTACGTTGATGATACTCCGAATATTAGTCTTTTTGAGTTGAAGGCTCAGGCGCGAAGGATGAAGAGAAAGTATGATATAAAGATTCTTTTTGTCGACTATATTGGAATTATGCGAAGTGATGATAGGGCTAATATTCCACGTCATGAGAAGGTCGCAGAGTTTTCACGTCAGCTTAAGGCTTTGGCTCGTGAGCTAGAGGTTCCTGTTGTCTGTCTTTCTCAGGTTGGTCGTCAAACTGAGGGTAAGGCTCCGACCTTGGCAGATATTCGTGAGACTGGATCTATTGAGCAAGATGCTGATATTGTTATGTTTCTTCATCGTGATAGGTCTGGTGCAGAGGTTGAGAATACAGAGGTTATCGAGACTGATTTGGATGTTGCAAAGCACAGAAATGGACCTACAGGAACAATTAAGCTAGGCTTTGTGAAGAAATACACTAGGTATGAATCTTTGGCAACTGACAACGAGTAGTTACTCTTTGAGTAGCCTTGATCCTGTGTTTCTGATAAGTAGTAGTCCAAGAGGTGCTGTTACGATAATTGCTAGAACTGCAATTGCTAGTATTGTTTCGCCTTCTTTTACTCCAGCTGCGAGAGGGATGCTTCCCATTGCAGCTTGAACTGTCGCCTTTGGAATATATGCAAAGATGCAAAAAAGCTTCTCCTTTCGTGACAGTTTGCTTGGAATTAGTGCTATTATCACACCAAACGACCTTGCTGTTAATCCAATTAATATTACTGCAAGACCTTTTAGCCCTGCGCCTATTGCTACATCTATATTCAATTGCATTCCAATTATTACAAATAGAAATATTTCTGCTCCTATCCATAGTTTCCCTAGTTTTGATGCTATTAGATTTGCAATCTCTTGGTCTTTCTCTAAGAAAATAAATCCTATTGTCATTACTCCTAGAAGGGTTGCAATGTGGATAGTCTCCCCAATCTGAAAAAAGATTAGACATAGTGCAAGTGTTATTAGAATCTTTTCGCTAGATTGGATTTTAAAATGAAATTTCTTGAAAAAATAGATTAGGATAAGTCCAATAATTAGACCTGCAATTATCCCCCCAAGTATTGCACTTGGGATCATCAGCATTTGTAAATAGATATTAGTGTTGGTTCCTGTTTTTGTTGCTAAATTAAGAAACATTGTAAAAAAGGTTATAGCTACAACATCGTCGATTGATGCACCAGCAAGAATGAGTGTTGGAACATCGTTTTTCTCGCCAAGGTTTTTTTCCTTGAATTCGAGCATTGATGGAACAACCACTGCTGGCGAGACTGCTGACAATATGAATGCAGTCATTGCGCTAATAATCCAGTCGAATTTGAATAGTAGGTGTAGTGCTATGGTTAGGGATCCAGCTTCAAAAAGGCAAGGGATAAAGGCCATAAGTAGTGCGGGGAGTCCTACTTTTTTCAGTGTCTGTTTTTTTATTCCAAGTCCAGCTCTTAGTAGGATTATTATTAGTGCTGTTGATTTTATGAAAGGTGAAATATCTGTAAAAGTTGTTGAATATTTAATATCGATATTTGTGAAATAGGGTAAGAGGTTGTTGGTGCTAATTGAAATTAATATTCCCCAAAAAAGCATCCCCAGTACGTTTGGAAGCTTTGCTTTTGTGCTAATTTTACCGAATAGCATCCCTCCGATTATGATTAAAAAAATTATTACATTAAGTGATATCTCTTGCATAATTACTCCTTTTCTATCATATCACCTTTACTCGTAATAGTGAATATTTTTGCATAAAAAAAAGCCTTCGGGGAAAAGGAGGAAACTAAAACCCCGAAGGCACTAATGGTAAACCATTATTTGAACCCAACGTATATATAAATTACTGCCTTTTATCAAAAAATTCAATAGAAATTTTATGAAAAATTGTATTTTTTTAAGAATAAGATTAAAAAATTTTAATAATTGATTTTTCTAGCTAGATTTATCTATTCTCTTTAAAAGTTGTTAAAAAAAAGTAAAAATTATTTTGCTCAAAAGACAAAAATAAAGAATGGCTATTGAATAAAAATACATTAAGATGTATATTTATACGAGAAAAAGAGGCTATTATGACTGGTAAAGATTCAAGGTTAAAAATGATTAAAAGGCTTTTAAAGTCGGACAAGATTAGTTCTCAAGAAGATCTTCTTCTGAAGCTTAATACAGAGGGTTTTAATGTAACTCAAGCTACACTCTCTAGAGATTTGAAAAATTTAAATGTATGTCGAATTTCTGATGGATTGCATGGTTATTACTTCTCTCTACCTGAAGATTCGGGTTTTCAGAATATTCAGACTGAACATCTTCGGGATCTTGCGCGTGGAATGATTTCCCTCTCTTTTTCTAATAACATTGGGGTGATTAAGACTCATATCGGCCATGCTAATACTGTCGCTTTCGCGATAGATACTCTGAAATTCGATGAGGTTCTTGGCACTATTGCTGGAGATGATACTATTTTTTTCATTGTAAAAGAGAATTCTAATATAGAAAAAATTATAAACCAGTTTCAAGAGATTGTACCTGGTTTGGAGGTGAAATAATGAAGGCTGCAATTATTGGTACTACTGGCTATACTGGCCAGCTTCTGTTGAGATTGTTGGATAACCACTCTGACGTGACTGAGATTATTCCTGTCTCTTCTTCAAAGCCAGGTGAAAGTTTATTTGATTCTTGTCGTGGTGTTGATTCTTCTTTGATTAGAAAATTAGGTGCGACAAATGGCAAATTTGTATCAGTCGATGAGGCTGAGCGGATGAGTCCTGATGTTGTCTTTGCTGCATTGCCGCATTTGAAGTCAGCTGAGGTCTGTGGAGGATTTTTTGACAAATCTGTAGTGATTGATTTGTCAGCAGATTTTAGAATCAAGGATGAAGCAAAGTTTTTTCAATCCTACAATCAGGCTCCACCGCGACCAGATCTATTGCAGAAGGCGGTCTATGGTCTGTGTGAGATTTACAAAGAGGAGATTAAGAGTGCAGATTTGATTGCAAATCCTGGATGTTACCCAACTTGTACTTCTTTGCCTTTAATTCCTATCTTGAAAAAATTTCATTTAGCTGGACCTGTTGTTGTAAATGCTTTGTCAGGAATCTCTGGTGCAGGAAAAAAGGCTTCGATGGATCTGATTTTTAGTGAGAGAACTGAGAACTGTAATGCATATCTTCCTGGTAAGTTGCATAGACATACTAATGAAATAATCCAGAATCTTGAAGGCTCGCTTGCCGATGTTGATCTTTTTTTCACACCTCATCTAGTTCCATTGAAACGAGGGATGTTTGTATCTACTTTTATTCAGCTAACTCAAGAGATCTCTTCTGCTGATATTCAGAGTATCCTGACTGATGCATATGCAGATCAGCCGTTTGTGCGATTAGTTGGGGAGAAGGTTCCTGAGACATATGATGTGAGATGCTCAAACAGAATTGATATTGGTTGGAAGGTCTTCGGTAATAGCCTTTATCTTTTCTCAGCAATTGATAATCTAGTTAAGGGCGCAAGTGGCCAGGCAGTTCAGAATATGAATATTCGTTTTGGACTTGAGGAGACAGCTGGATTGTCACTGCACGGGAATGTTTAACTTTTTTTGGAGAAAAAAATGAAGAAATTAATTGTAAAGATTGGTGGAAAAATTGCAGCAGAGCATAGCTTGGTATCAAAGTTAATTGCTGATATTGCAAAGATTTCAAATGAATATAGTGTTATTCTTGTTCATGGCGGTGGGGCAGAGGTCTCCTCTACTTCGGCTCATTTCGGGATTACTCCTGAGTTCAAGGATGGGGTTAGGATTACTGGATCTTCTGAGATGAAGATTGTTGATGCTATTCTTTCTGGGAAGATAAATAAGGAGATGGTTCGACTTTTTCACAAAGGAAAGCTAAAGGCGGTTGGACTTAGTGGTTCTGATGGAAGCATCTTCACTGGCGAGGCTGTCTCTTCAGATTCTCGAACTGGAAAGGTTACTGCTGTTGATAGTGAGCTTCTTGAGCTTTTGATGAGTAATAATTATGTGCCAGTCATTGCTTCAACTTCAATGTGCTCTAATTATGAGGCATTGAATATCAATGCGGATGAGGCTGCGCTTGCAATTGCTCAGAAGCTTAGTGGTGCAGGGCTTATTTTTATCTCTGATATAAAGGGTGTTCTGAAGGATGGCTCTGTAATAAGTTATATAAATGAGTCGATCGCAGAGAAAGAGATTGAGAGTGGAGTTATTCAGGGTGGTATGATTCCTAAGGTCAGATCTAGCCTCTCTGCTATTGATGCTGGGGCTGAGTTTGTGACAATTGGAACATTCGAGCAGGAAGGTGATTTGATTCGATTAGTTAAAAATGAGATTGGAACAAAGATTTCAAAATAAGGAGAGATGGTTATGGAAAAACCTAAAAATATAAAAGATGCAACCGCAGTAAATCCGCCGTTTGCTAAGAATTATGCTAATGAGTTCTTGGTGCTAGAAAGTGGTGAAGGTTGCTATCTTCATGATATAAAAGGAAATAAGTATTTGGATTTTGGTAGTGGAATCTCAGTTAATTCGCTTGGATATGGAAGGGAAGATCTTGCAAATATAATCTATGAGCAATCAAAGAAGCTGTTGCATGTCTCTAATTTGTATACGACACGTCCTGCTCTGTTGTTAGCTGCTAAGCTGACTTCGCTAGGGGATTTTGCTGCTGTCCATTTTGGTAATAGTGGTGCTGAGGCTAATGAGGCTGCCTTGAAATATGCTCGTTTATATTCGAAGCGGAAGAAAAATGATAACAGTGCTGTGAAGTTTTTGAGCTTCACTAGCGGATTCCATGGTCGAACCATGGGCTCGCTCTCTGTCACACCAAATCCAACATATTCTGAGATCTTTCAACCTTTGATTCCTGAATGCTACGTCTCTGAGTTTAATAACGTGGAAGCGCTAGAGTCGATTCTTGATTCGTCGTTTGCAGGTGTTATTGTCGAGCCTATTCAAGGTGAGGGTGGATTAACTCCAGCATCAAAAGAGTTTGCTGCGGCGTTGAACTCTCTTTGTGCAAAGCATGATGTTATATTGATTGCTGACGAGATTCAGACTGGACTTGGCCGAACTGGTTATCCTTTTGCAAGTGCAATAGTTGGATTAAATCCTGATATTATTACACTTGCGAAACCTCTTGCCGGAGGCTTGCCACTATCTGCGACACTGATTCCAGCAAAGGTCAATGATTTAATCAAGGTTGGTGAGCATGGTACTACCTTTGGTGGCGGTCCTTTGACTTGTAATCTTGCTAATCACATACTTGATCTTCTGTTGGATCCTGAGTTCTTGTTTGAGATTATTGCTAAGGGTGATTACATGAGATCGAAGATTGAAGATCTTGCTAAAAAGTACTCATTTGTAGGTCAGTATCGTGGGGCAGGTCTGTTAACTGGATTTACAATTGACACAGGTGATATGGATCAAAATATGAAGAAATCTGGCGAGGTGATTGCAAAGGCAAAAGAGGCTGGTCTCTTGATTCTTCGATCTGGAAAAAATGTTATAAGGTTGGCTCCTCCTCTTGTAATTTCTGAAAAAGAGTTGGATTTAGGATTTGAGCTTCTTGAAGAGGCTCTAAAAGGTGTTTTTGTAAAATAACTGTAAAACAGTAAATATATTTGAGGAGATGAAAATGGAAAATCACGAAATAAAAAAAATAGTTTTAGCTTATTCAGGAGGTCTTGATACTTCAATTATTATTCCTTGGTTAAAAGAGAATTATAATAATGCAGAGATTGTTGGTGTCTGCACAGATGTTGGTCAGGCTGAAGATTGGGAAGCTATGAAGAAAAAAGCTGAGGTCTCAGGTGCTTCAAAACTCTATATCCAGGATATTCGAGAAGAGTTTGCTCAAGATTATGTCTTTAAGATGACTCGAGCAGGTGCCTTGTACGAAGGAAAGTATTTTCTTGGAACATCGATTGCTAGACCTTTACAGGCTAAGCATATTGCTGAAATTGCTCTTAAAGAGGGTGCTCAAGCAATCTGTCATGGTTGTACAGGAAAGGGAAATGATCAGGTTAGATTTGAATTGACATTTAAGGCAATCGCGCCACATTTGAAAATTATAGCTCCGTGGAGAATCTGGGATATTAGAAGTCGTGAAGATGCTATCGATTATGCTCAGAAACACAATATTCCTCTAGGTAACATTTCAAAGAAGAATATCTATTCTCGAGATTGGAATATGTGGCATATGAGCCATGAGGGTGGACATTTAGAAGATCCTTGGACACGTCCTCAGGAAGATCTTTTCTTATTGTCAAAATCTCCGAAAGATGCTCCTGATGCTGAGACTGAGGTTACAATTGATTTTGAAAAGGGAATGCCAGTTGGGTTAAATGGTGAGAAGTTGAGTGGTACTGAGATCCTTAACAGATTGAATAAGTTAGCTGGAGAAAATGGAATAGGTCGAGACGATCTAGTCGAGACTAGAACTGTTGGAATGAAGAGCCGTGGTGTCTATGAGACTCCAGCAGGAACTGTATTGTATAAGGCTTTTAAAGAGCTTGAGATGTTGACACTTGATGCAGAGACATTAAGCTTGAAGAGCCAATTAGCAATTAGGTATGCTGAGTTAGTGTATACAGGAAAATGGTTTTCTACAGCTAGAGAGTCTATCGATGCTTTTATGGAAAGCGCTTGTAAGTGGACAACTGGAAGTGTTAAAGTAGCACTTTACAAAGGAAATGTTATTATTGTTGGCAGGAAGTCAGATTATTCTCTTTACTTGGAAGATTTGGCCTCTTTTGGTGAAAGTGCATATGATCATAAAGATGCATCAGGATTTATCAATTTGTTTGGACTATCTACAGGAGTTGCTGCAATGGTTCGAGGCAAAGGAAATCCTGAAAAAAAATAGGCAAATATTATGGAATTTATAATACGAAAGGCAAAGATTGATGATGTTAATCGAATTCACGATTTGACAAATTCGATGGCTTCTGAAGGCTTAATGCTTCCACGAAGCAAGTATAAGATTATCTCTATGCTTCTGAACTTCTATGTCGTCGCAGATGAGAATGATTATGTTGTTGGGGCAGCAGCCTTGACACCACTATGGACAGATATGGCTGAGATTATGTCTTTGTCGTTGGATAAGGATTATCACAAGCAAGGGCTTGGGCGGAAATTAGTAGAGTACATAATTCAAGAGGCTAGGGCTATTCACTTCCCGAAGCTGATTGCATTGACATATCAAGTAGAGTTTTTTAAGAAAATGGGCTTTACTATTACTGATAAAGACCAGTTCCCGAGAAAGCTGTGGAGAGAGTGTCTTGAGTGTCCTAAGCTTGAGAGATGTGATGAAACAGCAATGTATTTAGACCTATAAACGGATAGAGACCTTACAGAATTAGAGCCTTTCTAATTTTTGTAAGGTCTTTTTTTTTTGAAAAAAATCTGATTAATTATTCCTTTCAACTTCTATAAAATCCCCAACCTTAACATTCTTTTTCTTGAAAAATCCTGCATTTACTTCAAGAGCATATTTTGCCATACCTGTTGATTCGACAGATTGAGTCGAAAGAGGAACCATAGTAAATATATCTATTATTTGAAAATCTTTAGAAATATATGCTATATCTAGTGGTATATAGGTGTTTTTCATCCAGAAGTTGAGTATTTGTTCTCGATTGAATACAAAAAGCATTCCTGAGTTCTCTTTAAGTTTGGTTCGGTGCATCAATCCTCTTTGCCTTGAGATATTGTCATCTGCGATTTCAACCTTTACCTCAGCTAGTACTTCGCCACCTTGATCCACAATCTTCACAAAATCTTTTGTGCTGCATCCGAGGAGAATACCCAGAAGTAGAGTTATTGTTAGTTTTTTCATAGCACCTCCATTAGAACTCATTGTAAAATTTATCTAGTTCAATTATTCGATCAGCTTCTTTTATTTCAGATTTTTGAATTCTTTCTGAGTAGATCTCTTTATCAAGGTACTTCACAGCGAGAGGCTCTTCGATTGAAATTTGGTACTTTTCATTCTCCCACATAACCCATTTAGGTGTAACCTCTTTAGGTTTTCCGTATTTTTCGCTGAGTTTTTCTACTAAGGTATATCGTGTAATTTTTTTGCTATCAAGTATCAATGATATTGAGAATAGTTTTTCATCTTGAAAAAAGAAGAATCCTCTTTTTATATAACTAGATCCAGTGCATCGGATGACTGGTTGCTGCTCTACAGGTGAAAATACAACATCTTCTTCACCACGGTAGTAGAACAACCGGTTGTTAAGCAGTAACTCGCTTACTTCGTCTCGATACATTCCGAGATATATATTGCTAAAACCAATCTGATTTAAGGTTGATATATCAGCCGGTAGGTCGCTTGGTGGGGAATCTTCAGAATCTTGAGCATATGCATAGATAGTTAGCAGGAAAAATAGAATATAGATTGCTTTTTTCATATTACTCTCCTAAAATCTTTAAAAAATCTTCTTCATTTACAATTGTAACTCCAAGTTCTTGCGCCTTAGTTAATTTACTTCCAGCACTCTCTCCTGCGAGCAGGTGAGTTGTCTTTGTTGAGACTGCACTTGTTATTTTACCACCAAGCTTCTCTATTTCTGCTTTAGCTAGGTCTCGTGGCTTGAATTTTTCAAAACTCCCAGTTACGCACCAGACTTGACCTGCAAGTTTAGTTGATGTGGGCTGGCTTACGGCTGATTCCATTTGAAAACCGATAGATCTTAGCTGCTCGAATAATTCGATGTTCTGCTTTTCGGAGAAGACCTCGACTATAGATTGTGCAGTCTTTGGTCCAATTCCATCAATATTTTCAAAATATGAGTAATCTTTTTTTTCTGCCTTTTGGATAATCTTCTCAATTGAGTTTAGATTGTTTTTGATTAAAAGTTTCATTGCGTTTGGTCCAATGTCGGGGAATCCAAGTGATACAATAAGTGTTCCAAAGTCTTTTTTCTTGCTTTTTTCAATTGCTTCGACTATAAGTTGGATTTTTCTCTCCCCAAATCCTTCGTGTCCGATTAATTGCGAGTAGTCAAAGGTATAGAGATCTGGAATTGACTTGATGTATCTATTTTTTATTAAAAAATCAAGGGTTTCAGATCCGAGAGTCTCTATGTCCATCATATTTCTTGATGCAAAAAATTTAATTTTTCCTGAGATTTGGGCTGGACACTCTTTGTTTCTGCAGAATGTATGGGCGCCATCCTCTTCGAGTGTGGAATTGCATGATGGACAGTAAAGAGGCATTGTATAACAAGGGTTTCCAGATTTTTCAATAACTGCTTCCACTGCAGGAATCACATCTCCGCGCTTTGATACTTCGACCTTATCCCCGATTGCGACTCCTAACTCTTCGATATAGGACTTGTTATGAAGTGTTACATTTGAAATAATTGAGCCACTTATCGGTACGGGTCTTATTCGCGCTACCGGGGTGATTCTGCCAGTCCTTCCAACTTGAACATCTATAGCAAGAATCTCAGACTCTCCAACAGGTGAGTCGAATTTGAAGGCAATTGCCCACTTCGGGTGATGCCCTGTGTAGCCAAGTTGCTCGCGTCTATCTAATTCGTTAATCTTGAATACAAGGCCATCTATCTCATATGGGAGAGAACTTCTTTCGCTGTTAATCTTCTCTATTGCCTCTTTGATCTTCGAGAAATCGCCAGTGTATTTTGGGTTAAGCGAGTAGGTGTTAATCTCTTTTTGAGAGAAGACTCCCATATTTGAGTTTACAGTAAATCCGCAGAGTTTCAGAAAATTGAGAATCTCCAGGTGGCATGTAAACTCTTTTTCAAAGAAACCTTCGTAAGCGAAAAAATTTAATGGAATCGAAGCTGCTTGGCTGCTCTTTATTCTTCTAATTGTTCCAGATGCTAGGTTGCGGGGATTTGAGTACTGGGTCTCAAGCTTTGAGTTTATCTCTTCGAATTTTTTGAGCGGGAGATAGACTTCGCCTCTTACTGCTCCAGTTACTTTTTCTTTGAGGGTTAATGGGATGTTTTTTATAGTTCTTATGTTTTCTGTGACAATATTGCCTACAAACCCATTCCCTCGTGTCATTGCCTTTTCTAGCTTTCCATCAACATAGTAGAGAACTATAGATACCCCGTCGATTTTCTCTTCAAGTGTAATTGTTATATCTCTGTTTTTTTGTATCCAGTTTAAGAGCTGTGGTATTTCGTAGACCTTGTCTAAGCTCAGTACTGGAATCGTGTGGGTATCTTCTTTGAAGTTAGCGTCAAGATCAGAGCCTACGCGACTCGTTGGTGAGTTCTCTTGGGCTAGGTCTGGGTATTGCTCTTCGAGCATCTTTAATTTGTCAAAAAGTCTGTCATACTCGATATCACTGACAGAAGGTTTGTTGTAGATATAATACTCTTCTTGATATTGAGTCAGTAGTCTAGTTAAATTGAGAATTTCTTCCTGAATATTGTTCATTTTTTCCATACCTTATAATTAGCCAACCTAGTGATACTTTTCTTGCAAAGATTTTGAAAATCATTTTTTTTGACAAGTTTCTTCTTATATAAAAGAAAAAATTTCAAAAATAGATTCTTTGCAAGAAAAGTGTCAGTTATAGTTTAATGAAAAATGCATCCTTGAAACCAAGTTTTTTCATTGTCTTTAAAACTATTCCTTTTTCACCTTCAAAAATTGGTCCTACTAAGACTTTATATACCTTTTTCCCATTATTTTCAACTTCTAGTATGCTTACAGGGAATCTTGTACTTTGCAACATCTCTGTTGCTTCCACTGCAGATCCTCTATCCTTGAAGATTCCAATCTGAAGGAAAAACATATTTTTCCCACGATACTTGTCAAAATCAATCCCTTGTGGTGCTTTTTCAGCTTCAGGCTTAATCTGAGGCTTTGTGGTTTCAGGAGTTTTTATCTCTTCTACATCAGCACTCTTTATCTCTGGCTCTTCTTTTTCGATATTTTTCTCTTCGACAGCTGGTAGATCTCTTTGAATATCAACAACCTCTAGCTCAGTTTCAGCTTGAATTATTACTGATTCAATCTTTGCCCCTTTTTCTGCCTCTTTCTGGGTTGGAAGGTCTTCGACACCTGGTAGTTCTAGCACCTGTTTGGCTATTTCTGAAGTAATTATAGAAAAATCAATCTCTTGTTTGTTTAATTCAGGAAAATCTTCAAGGCTTAATTCGAAATCTTCGCCACCTGTTTGGTTAGCGAGACTTTCTACAGCAGTTGCTATGTTCTCTTCGGATTTGAAATTTTCGATTTCATCTAGATTGGTGATAAAAAGATCTTCAATTGTCTCTTCTCCCACTTTTGATTCTAGAACCTCATACAAGAAGTCAGAAGCTCTAGTTTCAGGAATTCTTGGAAGGAGAAGCTCTTTGCCATTTATTGAGACTAAAAAATTTATTTGTGGAGAGGTTTTGCTTGTTACTGTTACCCCTTCATCTATTGCAGGGATGAAAAATTCTGATGTTTCAATCTCATCATATTTCTTAGAGTTGTGTTCAAGATCAATTATTTCTATGACTTTTTCCTCTTCGGTAGCTTCAGCTTCTTTTTCATCTTGCTCGACAACTTCATCCTCTATTGTCTCTTCTACTGCGATATCTGGCTCGACAGTCTCGACCTCTTTTTCTTCGCTTGGAGTAATCTCCTCAGGGGGCTCTTCATGTGTCTCCTCTTCTGGAGAATCATCTTTTTTTTCTTGGGGTGCTGGCTTTTCTTCATCAAGCGGAAGAACTTCAAATACTGGTGCCTGGTCGTCTTTTGTTTCAGGAACAACGATTGTTGGATCATCTTCGGGTTGCTCTTCAGATTGCTCTTCGACCTCTTGTTCAGGAGATTTGTCGTTATCTTCTTCCGAGTTTTCTTTATTTTCGTCAATATCTAGCTTTTCAACTATGAAGATTGCCTTTGGTTTGTCATCTGGTTCCGAAGACTCTTCTATAATTGGCTCTTTATTTTCATTTTCAAGCTCCTCTTCAACCAGTGGTTCATCTTGTTCCTCTTTTGGAGCCTCATCAATTGTTTGAGTCTCAATCTCATTTGTATTTTGCAATTCTGTAATTGCATAGTCAGAGTCTTGTGCTAGCAAGAGGTAAATTTTAATCTCGTGTACCTCTCCATAGTTAATTCCTAGCGTAGTTGCTACCATATCTGAGAGTATAGCTATTTCAGACTCTTTTGCTGAATCACTCTTTATTGTTATTGCCTTTGTTGTTGTATTTGTCTTTACATTTTCAATAAGGACTAGAGCTCCTTCGGGTAGTTGGCTTGCAGCAACAAAGTATCCAACTGTCGGGAGTGTTCCGATTTCTGCTTGTGTCGCATTTCCATGCCAAATCAACTCATCTTTTTCTTCCGCGTATATGTTAAAAAAGGCTAAAAATAAAAGCATTATTGCTGAACGTTTTATCATAAAAAATCTCCTGTCTTAATAATCGGTAATAAATTAAAAAATGTAAACAATAAATATTATATAAAATAAGACTTGAACGGTTTTAAAAATAGTGGTAATCTTTTTTAAGTAATTTGTTCAAGAGGTTAGTTTTGGAAAAAATAGAAAATTCAAATGCGAAAGAGAGAAGCACTATCTCTTTTTTAGATATTTTATTAGTAATTGCAAAAAGATGGAAAATGATTTTTTTTATAACATTTTTTTCTGCAATATTTATCGCTGGTCTTATGTTAGCTTCGAAGCTTGGATCACCTAATTTTATCTTACCCGATGTTTATTCTCCAGATGTAAAGGTTATGTTTCGTGAGAACTCTGGGGCGGGAGGGTTGAGTAGCCTAGCTGGTGAGAATGCAGCACTTCTCTCTCTTGCAGGTCTAGGCGAGGGTTCTACATCTAAGAAATCTGATAAGGCTGAGGTTATCTTGTATACTAGAGAGTGTCTTGATATTATCATTGAAAAGCACAATTTAATTGAATATTTTGAACTTCAAGAATCGCCTGCACCGAAATCTGCTGCACGAGCTTTGTTGAAAGAGAATATTAATGTAGATACTGATGTAAAATCTAGTGTTATGACTATAAAGTACTCAGATACTAATAGAGAGTTTGCGACAATGATTCTTCAAAGTCTTTTAAATGAGCTAGAGAGACGATATAAGATGTTTGAAGATGAGGTTATTACAGAAACTATTGCTGATTTAGTACAGAATCTTGAGAATGCTGAGCGAGATTTTAAGGAAGCTCAGGATCAGATAATAGTCTTTAGTCAGAGACATGGTATAATAGATCTTGAGATGCAAGCTGAATATCAGGTTAGGGAGATGGCTGCATTGAAAAATCAGATTCTTAGTCTTGAGATAGAGATTGATAAGATACTTGAGTATAAGAGTTCTTCAGATCCAGAGGTTCTTCAAAAACGAAAAGAGTTGAAGCAGACTAAGGATTTACTTTCTCAACGCAAGACAGGATTCAAAGAGTATTCTATTGACGATATACCAATGCAGAAGTTGCCTGAGGTCGCAGCTGAATTTAAGAATCTTAAGGCTGAGGTTGAGGCTAAGAGCCTTGTCTACTATACTTTGAAGTCTCAATTAGCTACTTCTAGAATTAAATTGTATTCTGGATCAAGTTCTTTTCAAATTATCGATAATGCAGAGATTCCTGAGATTAAGTCTGGGCCAAGTAGAGCAAAGATTTGTATTTTATTTGTATTTGCAATGATTTTCTTATCAATTTTTCTTGCTTTTTTTCTTGAATACTATGAAAATCTTAAAAAGGATCCAGAAGAAGCTGATAAGCTTAATGAGATTTTTAGTTACTTTAAATTTCTAAGATTTTTTAAGCGATCAGGTAGAAGAAAAAAGATAGAATAAGGGAAAATTTTTAATGGTAGATAAAAAAGTTGCGATAGCAGGAACAGGAGAGAAAGCCTACGAGCTAGCTGATGAGATAACTAAGAAGAAGATTTTTGGTGATTTTAATGGTTTTATAGCTATTGAGGATTTTCCTGTATACGGAGAGTGTCGACCAGTAATCTCTAGAATTGTCGATGGGGCTTTGATTTCACCTCTCTCTGTCGATGAGGTTATTATCTCGTTGCCGCTAGAGCTTGTAGATCTAACCGGAGAGGTCTTTGAGGCCTTACAGAAGGCTAAGATCCCTTCCATAAAGGTTCTACCACCTTTATCTTCTCTGATTGATAATAAGGCTCATATAATACAGACTAGAGAGATTGAGCCTGAAGATATTCTTGAGCGTAAACCAGTTTCTCTTAATCTTGAGAAGAGTATCGAATATTTGAAGGGTGAGCGTGTCTTGATTACTGGTGCTGGAGGTAGTATTGGTAGTGAGATTGCACGTCAGCTACTTAAAGGTGGTGCTGAGAGGCTCTATCTTTTTGATCATAACGAGGATAGCTTGTATCAGATTGAGAAGGAGCTGAGAATCCTTCAGAGTGAGGGAATTGGCTCTAATGCAGTTATTGTTCCTATCTTAGGTGATCTCAAGGACAAATCCTACGTATTTTACATTTTAAAAAGGCTACACGCTGATGTTATTTTTCATTGTGCTGCATTTAAACACGTGCCTATTGCAGAGAATAATCCTATTGCAGTTATTGAGAACAATGTCTTTGCGACTAGGAATTTATTAGAGGCGTCAAGTCAGTATGAGTTAAATAGGTTTGTCTTAATTTCGACAGATAAGGCGGTTGAGCCGAGTGGTCTTTATGGTTGTTCAAAGAAGATATGTGAAGATTTGGTTCTAAAGTTCTGTTCTGGAAATAGTTGTAAGTATATGGTTGTTAGATTTGGCAATGTCTTAGGTTCTCGAGGGAGTATTATTCCTCTTTTTAAAGAGCAAATACGCAAGGGTGGCCCTCTTACTGTCACTCACAGGGAAGCCTCAAGGTATTTTATGACTATCCCTGAGGCAGTCAGTCTGGTTATCAAGACTGGAGGATTAGGAGAGAATCACCAGACCTATATTCTAGATATGGGAGAGCCTGTTAATATTCGAGATTTAGCAATCAAGATGATTCGCTTTTCCGGGTATGAGGCTGATCGCGATATCAAAATTGAGTATACAGGTCTTCGCAAAGGTGAGAAATTATCTGAGAGATTATATGATACAGAGGATGCAATTATTAGAACCCCTGATAAAGATATCTACCTGCTTGAACGGCATAAGCAAGCCCTTGACACAGATCAACTTCTTGCTCAACTCTCTCCAATTGTCTATTATTCAAGCAATGATGAAGAGTTATATCGCAACAGAAAAGAGTTGTATAAGATTATAAACAGATATATTCCAAGTTTAGATGCAAATTTATGAAAAGAAAGTTACCTTTTGCAAGACCTTCCACAAATTTTTTAGAGATTCTCGCTGTCGCTAGGGCTATTCGAAGTGGTTGGATGACAACTGGCAGAGTTTGTCAAAGATTTGAGCAAGAATTTAAGAAAAAATTGAACATTGGCAGTGCTATTGCTGTCAATTCTGCTACCTCAGGGCTTCATCTAGCATATGAGGCTCTTGGGCTCTGCCCTGGGAAGTTTATTATAACCTCGCCATACACATTTACATCGACAGCTGAGGCTGCTAGATATCTTGGCGGTGATGTTGTTTTTTGTGATGTAGATGAGGATAGTTTTAACATATCGCCTTCTAGACTTGCTGAACTCTTGGAGCAGCTATCACAGAGTGGGAAGATTGCTGATTTAGTTGCGATTGTTCCAGTTCACATAGCAGGCAGGGCTTGTAATATGGAAAAAATTATAGAGATTTCTAGAAAATACAATATTCCTGTTGTTGAAGATGCTGCTCACGCCTTTCCTGCAAGATATAAAGAGTCATATCTTGGCGCGCTTTCTGATATTGGTGTCTACTCGTTTTATGCAACAAAGACAATTACGACAGGAGAGGGTGGGCTAGTTGTAACTCGTGATGATGAAATTGCTCGCAGAATTAGGCTTATGCGACTTCATGGAATAGATCGTGATGTCTGGGGGCGTTTTAACAATGCAGGAGTAAACTGGGAGTATGATGTAGTTGAGGCTGGTTATAAGTACAATTTACCAGATATAAATGCATCAATTGGTGTAGTACAATTTAAAAAGGCTGAGAAGTTTTTACAAATAAGAAAAAAAATTGCGCATAGATACTATGATTTGTTAAGTTCTTGCTCTGAGATTATTTTACCAGAGTATTCTGATTATCATAGCTGGCATCTTTTTATTATAAGAGTTAAGGATCTTGAAAAATTTCCGCGCAATCAACTTATTGCGTTTCTTTCAGAAAAAGGAATAGGGACATCTGTTCACTATAAGCCTCTACATTTAATGAGCTATTACAAGAGTCGATATCAGTTTTCTGCTGACTCTTTTCCTGTTGCTACTCGTATTTTTAGTTCTGCTATCTCTCTTCCAATTTATCCAGGACTTAAATTTTCTGAGGTAAAGTATGTTTGCGATACAATTAAAGAATTTTTTGACAAATCTAATTCATAAATTTAATAGAAACATTTGCGTAATTGAGGTATAATCCTGTAAGAGGTTTGTATGGCTGTAGAAAAAGAAAAACCATATCTGGATGATTATTTTAAGAAAGGAATGCTTTACGCTGGTGTTCTTAGATCTCAGAAGGCGCGAGCTAGGATTAAAGAGATAAAGGTTCCAAAGTTGCCTGCAAACTGCTATGTCTTGACTGAAAAAGATATCCCTGGAAGTAAATTTATCTCTATTAGGAATAATAAGATTCCCATCTTATCTTCATCTTATGTAAATTATGAAGGTGAGGCGATTGCCTTAGTTGCTGCACCTGATATCTACTCTTTAGAAGAGATTCTTGGAATGATTGAGGTCGATTATGAGGAGGATATTCCCTATTTTGATAATGTCACAGATATTGAGTCAAGAATATTGAAGCAGGATTCTGTTATAAAGGGTAGTCCTGATGAGATTTTTAAGACAGCAAAGCATGTTGTTTATGGCTTGTATTCTACAGGTCCTCAGGAACATTTTCATAGTGATTTTCTTGGTGCGATTGCTGAGAATACTAAAGATGGCATAAATATTATCACAAGTAGCGAGTGGTTGTTTCACGTCAGGCGGTGTGTTTCTGAAGTGTTAGATGTTGCTGAGAAGGGTATAAAGGTCTTTTCTGCAAGTTTTTCGCCTTCTTATGGTGCTAAGATGTGGTTCCCATCGCTCTTGTCTGCACAGGTTGCTGTTCTCTCTTTTGTCTCTAAGAAGACTGTAAAATTAATAATTCCTAAGCAGGATGAGATTAAGGTCGCGCCAAAGCGAACCCCAGTCTTTATCTCATATAAGACTGCGGTTGATGATGCTGGCAGGTATCTTGCCTCTGAGGTTGAGATTGAGATTCAAGCTGGTGCATATCCGACAATAACTGATGAGATGTTGAATATTTATATAAAAGAGGCTATGGGGGTCTATAATTGCAAGAACATCTCTGTTTCTGGTAAGCTTTTTTCTACAAATACTCCTCCTCTTGATATTTATACAAACATTGGTTTATCTCCTGTTATGTTTGCTTCTGAGATGCAAAATTTTGAGATTAGCAAACGATTGAATCTAGACCCTTATCAGCTTAAATTAAATAATTTAGCAAAAAAGGTTGATAACTTTTATGCTCATGGTAATTTGTTTGATGAGTTAGCTCCTGAAGATTTTAATTTTGTTTCAAAGGGTAGTGATAACCTTGATCTCGATAGATTTCTCTCTGACAATTTAACGATAAATAAAGAGTTATTAGACAGTGTCTGTAATATTTCAGATTATAAGCGTAAATATACTGCTTTTTCTTTAGTTTCGCAGAATCCATCTAAGTCTTTTCCAACCCCAAAAAGAGGAATTGGGCTTTCTATTGGTTTTCAAGGAAATGAGTATCAAGATGAAATTGCGAGTAAGAATTTTTCTTTGCACATGAAGATGAGCAAAAATGAAAATTTAGAAATTTATACTTCAGCCTTACCTGAGAATCCGCAAGTCTTGTTCTTGTGGAAGGAGATTGCTGCAAATATTCTAAAGTTGAAGATGAAAAATATCTATATTGTCTATACTAATACTGATTTAATTCCTGATTCAGGGAGGTTTTTATATTATCCTAAGATTGAGACAATAAATCGAATGATTGAGACTGGTGCGAAGAAGATAGCGTCAAAGAGATTTCGTGATCCTTTGCCTCTCTCGATAAATGTTACACGAAAAGAGCTTGGAACAGTTGATAATTCTCTTGATATCTTTAGATCCTTTACATACGGTGCGGCTGTAGTTGAAGTCGAGATAAATCCTTTGACAAGTGAGATTGAGACTCGTAATGTTACAATGAGCCTAGATGCTGGAGTTATTAGAAATAAAAATTTGTCCGAGTCCCGTTTGAAGCAATCGATTATGGAAAGTCTTAACTGGTGTATGATTGACCAATCTTCAGAAAGTCTTTTAAGTAGGAAAATTTACACCTACAGGCAGTCGAAATTTATTCCAAAGATAAATTTGAATTTTGTTGTTACGGAGAACAAGATTGAGAAAGGGATAGAAGAGATCGCATATAGTACAGTCCCTGCTGCATTTCTTGCTGCTGTCTCTCAGGCCTCTCAGGCACCGCATTTTTCGATTCCAATAGATCCTTTTAATACCTTTCAGGAGGTA
>JAFGXN010000016.1 GCA_016936615.1 Spirochaetales bacterium
GCCTTCTGCTCGATGTAATAATCAAGCATAGTCGCAACATCATCATCAGTAAAGCCAGCCATTGAATTAAACGGCTGACTTGAAGAGATATTATCACCAATATTCATCCCACTCGTAACATCACTCAAGACCAAAGGCGAGACCCCAGTAGCAAACATCCGCTCGACAGTCCGAGTCTCAGTCGCATTCTTGATGGCAGCAAAAAAACTCCTCAAGAAACCACCCTTGTGAGTCAGCGAAGTATAATTTTCCTTACCGTGATGAATCAAGATATGATTTGCAAAATTATCATATTCATCGATAAGCATGTAGTATCGCACGCCACGTTGAAACATTTTCGAAATAAAAAGATTAAGCATATCACCAGCAGCTTTTTCTTGCAAAATTTCAGATTTCAATTTCTCATCAAAAGTATAATATTTATCATATTTATTTAAAAACTCTTCTATATTGCTACGAATAGAAAGATTAAACGAATGAAAAAGCTCGCTCCCCACCGAATGGGTTGCTATCCCAGAGAAATTCAGCTTCAATATAGGAAAAGAATTCTTCAGTGGCGTTGGATTCTGTCCAATATAAGTATCCCCAAACAACATCTCAAACTGATCCTTGCGGGCAATATCATAGTAGGACTCAAGCATTGATAGAAAAAGAGACTTACCAAACCGTCTAGGTCTAAGAAAAAATATAAACTGACCACCGAGATTCTCTAACTCTTCGATATAACGAGTCTTATCGATATAATAATAATCCTGATTTTCTTTTATCTTTTCAAAACTAGCAATCCCATAAGGAACTTTTTTCATAAAGCCTCCGCTAAATATAGAATACCAAATTTATGAGCATCGAGCAAGGAGAATCTTTATAAAGTCTGTACAAAGAAAAATCAAAATCCTCCATTAAATTCAATCAGATTCCACAACGACAAATTCCTCACCACCGACCTAAGCTCCTGCATGGACAGCCGCTTTGACAAGATTACTGGGTATTCAACCTAAGAACCTTCCCTACGATTAGCAACCTTATGAAACTTAACAGATTTCATTCTTAAAATAATTATTAATTCAAGAAAATATAATACTGACGACAAAAGAAAAGGAATACAAAAATTTACAAAAACAATTAATAAATTTGCAAGCATCTTATCTTTAAAAGATTCATAGATATAAATGAATTTATAAAAAATAAAAAAACTCAAAAATATATTTATAGCTATAATCTTCGGATGAAATGGATTTTCGTAAAAATTTCTGGGAAGTAAATCATCATAATAGACAAAACCCAAGTCATCCACTTTTTGAACGACCTTTGTCATTATTTTTTTATACTCATGATAAAATAAAAATGGAAATGTTAACAAGAGATTTACAATAATTAAATAAAATTTTGAATCATTTATTGCATGCATCATCAATATGTACATCCAAAAAATAAATAACGTTAATATAGACACCGAAATTAAGTCAGCAAGCAACGAAAAATAATAATTTTCCCATATTAAAAAACAGACAACAACAAGAATAAACAAGGCAGACAATGAAAGACTAAGATATTTTATTGACATATAAAAATTATAATCTCCTGTTGCTTTGTAAAAAAAATAATTTGCAACCAATAAAACAAGAACAAAACACAGGGAAATGCATTTTTGAATCATCTTAATTCTCAAATCTTATAAAGCCTGAAAATTTCCACATCAAAAAGAGCCTGCCTATTCAGCAGACTCATTAAATAACTCGTGGTTCAATCACCTCCCAGCAAAGGCATCGATAAACCGTATCATAAACTCAGTCTGCTTGTATAAATTTTCTACAGATATTCTCTCATCCGTATTATGAACCAATAATAAATCCTCAGTTGTCAATATAATTGGAGAGAACCGGTATACACTGTCTGCTACGTCTCGGTAGTAACGAGCATCTGTACCGCCTATAACTAAATATGGAGCAGATAAAGAGTCAGGATATACCGCTGAAATTGTCTTTCTGAACATCTCAAAATCTGCTGAGGCAGGATCACTCACCGGTGTTGGCTCAAATGAGATATTGTAAATCTTAACCTCGATATCATCGCCCGCTACCTTCTTTGTGTGAGAAATTACATCTTCGACGCTCTCTCCTGAAAGAATCCTAAAATTTATAAGAGCAGTAGCCTTCTGTGGCAAGGTATTGTCTTTTTCCCCAGATTTTAACACAGTCACAGCTGTAGTTGTTCGAATCATTGCTGCTGTCTGTGGAGAGGAGAGAAGAGCTTTTTTTATCAATGAGCTAAAAAGCCACTTATTAGAAAAAAGGAATTTATACCCGAAACTCATATCTCCAGCAAGATAATCGAAAGTTTCTATAGCAGGGCCATCAAGAGAAGCTGGAAATTGATTTTTTTCAATTGCGGCTACTGCCTTAGCTAACTTACCTGCGGCAGAGCTTGAAGGAGGCTGAGATGAGTGTCCACCTTCAGAACTAGCAGTAATTTCAAGCGTAACATACCCTTTTTCAGCTATTCCAACAACAGCGATAGGCTTATCAAATCCAGGCAGCGCATCTGGAATTACTGCGCCACCCTCGTCAAGAACAACAGCTATCTGAACTCCACGTTCTTTTAGTATCCTTGCAATTGATTCATTGCCTGCATGTCCGCCAACCTCTTCGTCGTGACCAAAACCTAAATAAATTGTTGCTTCAGGAACAAAACCAGATTTTGCAAGTGCATCAACAGCATCCATTATTGAACAAAGATGGTTCTTCATATCTATAGCGCCACGCCCCCAGATATAGCCATCTTTAACATTCTTGCCAAATGCAGGATAGGTCCAATCATCTTCAGTACCTACTTCAACTGGAACTACATCTTGATGAGAAAGCAACATAATAGGCTTTTTTTCCGGATTAGAGCCTTCCCATTTATACAAAATCGACATCTCATTTATTTTTTCTTTCTTCAAGACCTTTGCAGCATTCTCATAGTTTTTTTCTAAAAAAAGTTCAAGTTCGCCGAAGGCTTTCTTGTCAAATTTATCAGAATCATACCAAGAAATTGTAGGAAAAGAGATCATCGTAGCCAAATTTAAGGCAATTTTATCTCTATCAAGACCCTCGATTGCTTTTGTAGCAATCTCTGAAGACTCTACAGCTGATTCTACCTGAGTAGATTTTACTGTTGCGGTATTTATCAATGCAGCAAGGATTATCACTGCAAAGATACCTAGTATCGTACCAATGAATATGAAGATTTTTTTCATCATATAACACCTCCTAATTTATCACATTTTAAAGCATTTTGTGAAAATTTTCAAGTTAATTTATACCATTTGTTAGTTATTCAGCAAAATAGACTAAATGACGTGGGATTCTCACAACAAAGCTTGTTCCTTCGCGAGGAAGTGAAGTTACTTCTAATTTCCACCCATGCGAGTCAATAATTGATTTTACTACTGAGAGCCCAAGACCAAGACCTGGGGAATTTCTACCTTGATCGACGCGGTAAAATGGCTCAAATATCAAATTCAAATCTTTCGGACGTATTCCACTGCCAGTATCTCGTATCTCAAGCAGCACATCTCCATTAAGCTCTAAGACATTAAAAAACACCTCTGCCTCTTTCTCTGTGTAGCGGATTGCATTGTTAAATAAATTCTCAAATAGTCTAACAAACAGTTGCTCATCAATTAGTGCTGTAATTGAAGAATCTAAAGTAATATTTTTCTTAAACTTTTTATCAAAAAGTTCAGCATCATTATCAAAGAATTCAGCAACCTTCTCAGCTACCCCCCGGATTGATAATTTTTCTGCCTTAATTGTCCACTCACCTGTCTCCATCTTAGCAAAATCAATTAGCTCAAGGATGCGATTTTCAAGAAGGCGTGATTTTTTCTGGACTATATCAAAATACCTGACTTGTGTATCATGATCATTCGCCATTCCATCGCTCAGAGCCTCTAGATATCCCTTTATCGAGGTCAAAGGTGTCTTTAAATCATGAGAAACTGCCATAATAAATCTATTTCTACTTGCCCTCTCCTCGATTAGGCTGATTCTCATCTTATCAAAGCTCTCTTTCAGGTTAACAATCTCCTTGTCTCCCCCCTTCTCTATCTCAAAATCCAGCTCTCCATTGGAAATTCGCTTAGCAGCCTCTTCAAGAGTAGATATTGACTTATTTGTCGACCTAAGGACAATCGAAGAGAGAATTGCACCGATCAGGACAATCAGACCAATCAGCGCAAACATAAAGCTCCACCCATAATTTGCAGGTCGCCCTTCCTCATCCTCGATATGGACAAGAATCAGCCTTAATCCTATCTTCTGGTTATAAAATGACTCCGCTATGAAGTTTTTATCTGACATATAAGCAAACTTTTTTGTAAAAAGCTCATATGCGTATAACTCCCCATTCTCTTCTATTGGAAAAATTCCATTGTAATTAAATATTATCTTTTTATCTGCATCCACAACTGTTATTGCAACGTTTTCTGGAAATGATAATTTCTCAAACTCTAGCTGATCAACAGAAACAACCTTCAAGAACCGCTTGTCAATATAATCTCTAACCTTGAAAAACTTTGTTAGATTGTCATTTGCAATAAAATAGTAGTGCATATAGGCTATTGTCATTATGAAAAAGACAGAGACAATCGTTGTAATGAAGATTATAAAAATAAATTTTCCGCGCAGCTTCATCTCAAAC
>JAFGXN010000017.1 GCA_016936615.1 Spirochaetales bacterium
ATGAAAAATTAAATGAGTCAAATACTTTTTTTTGTGTAAAATTTATAATATTTTAATCTTTTTTTAATTTTTTTTCTAATAAAAAATAGTGATAACCGTAAAAACAATTACCACTAAACAGAAACAAGAACTTACATTAATTTTTCATTTATTTTCAAAGTCGTTGAAAAAATGATTACTATTAAAGAGATTGAACAACCCCTATTTCAAGGCTTTCTTAGCTGTCTCAAGCCCATTGTCTCCAGAATAAGATGTAACTCCATCTAGCACTTTCTCAAGAAACGCCGGATTCGCTAGAAGATACTCTCTTGCAACTTCAAGCTGATTTTCTCCAGCTGAAAGACCTTCCATCAATTTAGACTCCATAGAAACATCAAAGACTAATTGTTTGAAAAATCTTGCTAGATTTGGGTCATCTTGCTCAAAATTTTCTCTGACACATGTATGAACACTTGCTGCACCATAATCTGGTCCAAAAAAGTCATCTCCCCCGGAAAGATATTCTATCTGGTACTGAGAATTCATTGGATGTGGTGCCCACGCCAAGAAAACAATCCACTGTTGATCTGAGATTTTTCTTTTTACCTCTCCTAACATACCAGCTTCACTAGACTCAACCAACTGAAAACTACCCAATCCAAATGCATCTTGCCCAATAATATCTAGAATCAACTGATTTCCATCATTTCCTGCTTCAATTCCATAAATATTGCTATTCAACTTATCCGCATATTTTGCTATATCTGCGAAATCTTTTAAGCCTTCATCATAGGCATAGCTTGGAACAGCTAATGTGTATTTAGCTCCAGTTAAATTTTTCCCCAAAACAACAACCTTGCCGGTATCTAAATGTGGCTTAACTTGTGCATTCATAGAAGGCTTCCAATAGCCTAAGAAGATATCTGCATCATCATTTGCTAAAGCCTGGAAGGCGATCGGTACAGAGACCATATTCCGTTCAACATCATAGCCAATAGAATCAAGAATAACCTCTGCAACTGATGTTGTAGCAATTATATCACTCCAACCAACCTCGACTATCCGAACTAAATTGCCATCATCCTTTTTTTCACACGAGAATGTAAAAAAAACTAACATTAAAAAAAACAAACTTTTTGACCTCTTCATATATTCCTCCCGAAAAATTACTGCAAACCTTTGAATTAACAAAGGCTCGCAGTACAGTCAATTATTTCCCAAACCAGTTTATTGGTTTGTTATCAAAATTTTGGTAAATATGCTTTACCTCTGTATACTCTTCAAGGCCGATCGAACCAAGCTCGCGACCAATTCCTGATTGCTTGTATCCGCCCCATGGCGCTTGAACAAAGTAGACATTAAAATCATTTATCCAGACAGTTCCCATTCTCAGGGCAGAAGAGACTCGATGCGCCCGAGATTGATCAGCTGTCCATACTCCGCCTGACAATCCGTAGATTGTACTATTCGCATTTTTTACAGCCTCTTCTTCTGTCTTAAACTTCTCGATTGTAATTACTGGGCCAAAGACCTCTTCCTGAACGATCCGCATATCGTTCTTACAATCTACAAAGATGGTTGGCATATAGAAAAACCCATCCTGCAACTTAGGATCATCTGGTCTCTTGCCACCAAGAATAAGACGAGCTCCCTCATTCTTTGCTATTTCAATATACTTCTCTACTTTCTCTCGATGTTTAGCTGAGATCAGCGGTCCCATCTGAGTAGAATCCTCAAAGGCATCTCCCATGACAATCTTCGAAGCTCTCTCTTTCAGCGCGTCGACAAATTTGTCGTGAATTGCCTCTTCAACTAGGATTCGTGACCCTGCAGAACAGATCTGACCTGCATGAAAAAATACACCGTTAAGTGCAAAATCAACTGCGGTCTCTAAATCTGCATCAGCAAATATTATATTTGGATTTTTGCCACCAAGCTCAAATGCAATCTTCTTGACAGTATCACTTGCAGCCTTCATGATTTTCTTTCCAGTTTCAATTCCACCTGTAAAAGAGACAAGATCCACCTCTGGATGTGTAGCCATAGCATTCCCGACAGTGTTACCTGCACCAAGGACAGTATTGATGACCCCAGCAGGAACGCCAGCTTCGAGAGCTAACTCAGTAATTCTGATTGTAGTAAGTGGTGTATCTTCACTAGGTTTCATGACAATTGTACATCCCGCAGCTAATGCTGGTGCTAATTTCCATGATGCTTGTAAGAGTGGATAGTTCCACGGTGAAATTTGAGAGCAAACCCCGATTGGTTCGCGAACTAATCTACTTGTTGTATTAGGATTTGGAGAATCAATAATCAAACCTGCATCTTTATCAGCAAGCCCTCCAAAATATCGGAATATTCCTGCAATATCAGCCATATCCCAACGACTTTCTTCCATTGTCTTTGCTGTATCAAGACTTTCTAGCCGTGCTAACTCTTCTGAGTGTTCCTCGACTAAGTCTCCAAGCTTTGTAACAATTCTTCCTCGCTCAGAGCCAGAAAGTTTAGACCAAACTCCTGAATCAAAAGCCTTTCTTGCTGCCTTAACAGCCTTATCAACATCTACTACATCACCCTCAGTAACAGTAGCAATCTCCTTTTGATTAAAAGGATAAATAATTGTTCGAGTCTTTCCTGAGGCAGACTCTACCCATTTCCCATCAATATACATTTTTTGTATTTCCATAACTATATAAGTCCTCCGTAGTCATTTTTATAAAGAATCAATGTCCAGTTTCTTCCTTCAATAAGATCTTTCATCGAGATCAAATTCAAATCTACCATAGTGATCCTGCTGAAACTGTAATATCTTGCCCAGTAATACCAAGAGCATTAGGAGAACATAGAAATGCTGCCAAAGCACCAATCTCAATTGGCTGAATCATTCTTCCCTGTGGGTTATTCGCCTTTTCTTCATTTATATACTCATCGCCACTTCGATTCTGTTGCTTCTCAGCAATATCAGACATCCACTCACGACCAAACTTTGTTTCGACCCAACCTGGACAGATTGCATTTACTGTAACATTGTATGCAGCACCTTCCTGGGCAGCAGCTCGTGTCAAACCTAAGACAGCAGCCTTTGATGAACAGTATGCAGGTGACATTGGAGCACCAACATTTCCAGCTGTTGAAGAGATATTTACAATTCGACCATATTTTCTCTCTTTCATCCCTCTAATGACTAACTTCATCATGTTGTAAGGACCTGTAGCATTTACTTCATGAACCTTGTCCCACAATCTGTCTGGGTGATCTTCAACTAGATGCTCAGCAGTTATACCAGCAGCATTTGCAAGGATATCAACCTTTCCAAAAGCCTCAACACTTTTGTTATAAAAGTTTGCACATGACTCTTTATCAGTTACATCCAACTCTACAGCAATTACCTTGACACCTAAAGCCTCAAGTTCACCCTTTGTAGCATTAAGCTCATCAAGACCTGGCATGTTAACCAACTCACCATCTACTTTCTTCTTTATGCTAGTTGCACATAAAGAACCAATTGCGACATTAGCTCCAGCTTTCGCAAACTCTAGAGCCATTGCTCTTCCCATTCCAGAAGCTCCGCCAGTTACCATGGCAGTTTTGCCTTCTAAAAATTTTTCATACATATAAAAACCTCCTAAGTTTTTGTTAAAAATTACAATGTGAATTCAAATTGATCAAAAAAGCCTAAGATTTTACTTGTCTAAGGCAGGATTAAAAAGGACAGGTGCTACCTCACAACTATCTGCACCCATCATAGATGCAATACGCTGTAAGGATGATAGCAGTTGATGACGCTCCCAATCTTCAAGACTATTCAATTTTTTCAAAAAGTCATCTTGAAAGACTGAGGGGTTTTTAGAGAGCAGTTCAGCAACGTCCGGGGAGTTATACAACTCTATCTTCCGTTTATCAACTGAAGATTTCCGTCGCTGAACAAAATTCTTGATTTCAAGTCGATCTAATATCTTAGTTACAGTAGACTGTGTCAAATTAATGTTACTAGATAACTTCGCAGAGGTAATCCCTGGAAATTTCTGTATCTCTCGTAGAACAATCAATTGCGGGCCTGTAAGCCCATATCGCTTATTCAACAACCTAGATTGAATATCAATCTTACTAACAATCTGCCTTATTGCTACTAAAATATCATTATCAAAACTCGAAATATCCACTAACATGCTCTCTTCTAGCCTATTGAAAGACTATTCATTTTCTCCTATCCATTTTAAAACTATTTCAGGGTTTTTTTCAATCCAAATTTTCGCATTTTCTGCAGGATTTGAACCTTCTACAGCATTCATTGCCATAATATCGCCTAGTGTCGCAGCATCCCATGAGAATCTCTCAAGAAGACCTCGCAATTCAGGATAATCATCAAGGAATCCAGCCCGGGTAACTGTATTTATAGTCTCAGACCCACCATACACGCCTTTAGGATCCTCTAAAAATTTCAAATCCCATCTAGCGAATTTCCAGTGAGGTGCCCAACCTGTAACAACAACCCACTCTTGATTGTTAATCTTCTGTTGCAACACACTTGTCATTGCTGCACCACTACTTGAAACCAATCTCATACCTAGAGAATAGCTATCAATCGCTGCTTCTGTCTTCTTCATAATTCCAGCACCAGGATCTATTCCGATAATCTCGCCGTCAAACTTATCAGCATTTGCAGCCAGCTCATCAATCGAATCAATATCAACATATGCAGGTACAACTAAACCAATCTTAGCATTATTATAATTTGCTCCAAGATCTTCAATATCACCATCCAAAGCATCTTCGTAATAATCAGCATGGGTTGTTGGTAACCAAGCACAGACTAACAAATCTTGTGTACCTGTCTTTATCCCCTGCCACATCATTGCAGCTAGTGATGAAGATAATTTAACCTTATATCCTTGTTCCTCAAGAACCTCTTTCAAGACATAGCTACTTGCCCTAGCACAATCCCATTCAACATAGACAATACTAATTTCCTTTGATTCATTTGAATCATCCACTTTACTTTTTTCTTTTTTACATGCTGGGAAAAAAGTAACAACCAACAAAAAAAGAAATAAAACTGATCTTTTTTTCATATATTCCTCCATAAAAAAAATTAATGTTTAATAGACTGAGTTATCTTATCTAAGATGATTGCAACTATAACCACTGCAATACCACCTTCAAAACCATTCCCAAGCTGCAATTGGTTTACTGCTTGAAAGACAATTTTTCCTAATCCACCAGTTCCAACCATCGACGCGATTACTACCATTGACAGAGACAACATTATTGTCTGATTTATACCAGCCATTATTGTTGGTAGTGCATTTGGGATCTGAATCTTAATAAGCTTTTGCAACTTAGTAGAGCCAAATGAATCAGCAGCTTCGACAAACTCTGGGTTTATCTGCTTAATTCCTAAAGCAGTTAATCTAATACATGGTGGTATAGCAAATATCAGGGTTGCAAAGACTGCAGGACCCTCTCCAAGTCCAAAAAACGCAACCGCAGGAATCAAATATACAAAGGCTGGCATGGTCTGCATAAAGTCAAGTACAGGAGTTATAAAACTATTAAAACCTTTACTAAAGGCAGCTAAAATCCCCTGAGGAATACCTAACAACAAAGCAAAGAATGTAGAAAATACTACAAGACTCATAGTATCCATCGCCTCAGACCAAATACCCATATACTCAATCAAAAATAGAGTAAAGAATATAAAAATACCCTGTACAAGATCTTTTTTTACAATTACTAGTAGAAAAGAGATTATTAAAGCTATAAACAACCAAGAGACTGACTTAAGAACAGATGCAAATCCTTGAACCATAGATTTTATAGATTCTGAAAGAAAGGCACCGTTAGAACCAGCCTGCATCCAATTAATACCAGTCTCAATCATGCTGCCAAATCCCACATCAAAGGCAAATAAGATCAACACAAAGATGAAAAATAGGATTTTCACTACAAAATTAGCAAAATCACTCTTAAATATAGATTTCAAGTTTATAAAAAACAGAATAAATATCAAGAATCCTAGGTGAAAAGTAACAACTGGAAATCCTATCCCAAATTTAAGTGGTACCCAATATAAAAATTGAACAAAATTTATTATCAGCAATGGGACTAATACTCTTTTTTTAGGAATAAAAAACGAGACAACTGTTAATAGGATTGATGCAAGAACAAGAAATAGTGCAACTAGATTGAAGATATAGAGACTTTTTGTCTCAAAGACCTTATCAACAGTGAAGGTTGCTAGACGACCAGAGGTGCCTGCTTCAGGAACCTGATCAAAGACTTTTTGACCTTCCACATAATATAAAAGATTTTCACCAGAGTCATTTAACAGATATGATCTACTCTTTGAAAGGTTGAAATCTTTTGAGAAAGCACTAGTTCCTTCAATAAATATTGCTTTATCATCAACAGACAACAGAGTTGTATAACTAGAAGATAATCCCAAATTATACGAGATAAAAACTAGAATAAAAATCGAAACGATAACTGAAACTGCTGCAGGAAATTGAACATTCCTCTTCAATAAAAATGGTGAGCGAAAAGTCTTCTGTGAAGCTGCAACCAGATTCTGATACACATTATAAAGAATTCTTGAACCATCTTTAAAGCTTGAATTAAAGCGAAGTTGTATCGAAATAACTGCAATAGAGACTACAAACAGAATAAAAGTTATCAAGCTTGAGATAGGGAACTCACTCCCAAAGAAATTTGCAACAAAAAAGGAGTCTATCTCTAGAAGATACAATCTAACAACAAAGATCAGAACAAACATCACTACAACAGATAGGGCTGAGAGTAGCGAAAAAACTCTTTTTTTTATAAAAAATCCAAGACTAGAAAAGATTACACAAAGAACAGAAGCTACTAATAGAAAAATTCCTAATGTAGCAAGATTTTCCGTCGATGTGTTGACCATCATAAAAATAGATACAACTAGCACTGAGATGCCAGTCAATCCTGCTAAAATATTTGTAAATTTTCTCATAAACTATCTTCCTCAAAATCAAAATTTCCATGTTCCGCAAGGGCAGCTGTCATTGAACCATACCAGATAACACCTTTAAGACGCCTATCATCATCAACCACAGGAACAGGATAATCGCTATCGTGCAAAAGCTTAAATATAGACTTTATTGGAGTATTTAACTCGACGATATAGTCATCAACAGGATCAATAATACCCTCAAAATCCTGCTTTCCCTCTTTAACCGCCTTACTTGCTAGCTCAACCGTAAGATAACCGACTAATTTTTTATTTTTTTCTGTTACATAGATTCCATTTAAGTCTTTCTCTTTCATTACTCTAAGCGCCATCTTAGGACCATCTTTTTTGGAAATAACTATGTCTGTCTTTTTCATAACATCCGAAGCTGTCAGAACCTTAGTCAAATCAACATTCTCAACAAACTTTCGAACATACTCATTTGCAGGTTCATTCAAGATTTGATCAGGTGTGCCTATCTGCACAATCTCGCCATCCTTCATCAAGACAATTCTATCGCCCATCTTCAGGGCCTCATCTAAATCATGCGTTATAAAAACAATAGTCTTATTAACTTGGCTCTCTAACGAAAGCAACTCATCTTGCATATCAACGCGAATCAATGGGTCTAACGCACTAAATGCCTCATCCATAAGCAAGATATCAGGATCTACTGCCAAAGCTCTAGCCAATCCGACTCGTTGCTGCATTCCTCCTGACAATTGATTAGGGCGATACTCTTCCCACCCCTCTAAACCAACAAGATTTAGAGCCTCTCTGGCCTTTTGCTCACGTTCTGCCTTCGGAACCTTCTGAATCTCTAGGCCGTATTCAGCATTTCTCAACACGGTTCGATTAGGAAAAAGTCCAAAGTGCTGAAATACCATTCCAAACTTTTTTCTTCGAAACTGTAACAGCTCCTTGGTTGTCATCTGCGTAATGCTCTGACCATCAATCTCTATCTCTCCAGCTGTCGGCGATATTAATCGATTCAAGCACCTAAGAAGAGTAGACTTTCCACTTCCTGAAAGTCCCATCACCACCAAGGTCTCCCCACGGTAAATGTCAAAATTTGCATTTGCTACACCAATAGCACAACCAGTTTTTTTTAAAATTTGCTCTCTCGAATATCCTTTGTGTGAAAGCTCTAAAGCCTTTTGAGAATTCTCTCCAAAAATTTTATATAACTTCCTAATTTTAATCTGAACATCCGAGGAGTCTTTTATATCTGAACTCATATAAAACAACACCTCTTTCTGAATAATAATATATATACTATATAATACTAAAAAAAATACCATTAGTCAACAAAGCATTTTCAAGAGACTAAAACAATAACAAATATATACTATATAAACAATTAACATTATTTATATACAATTATATTATTAGTACACTAATCTTTATTTTTTACCATATCTAGACAACAATCCAATTTTCACGTATTATTTTTAATAGTTAGCGAGGTAATAATGTTTTTTTTACAAATAACTCCACAACCAGAAGTGGTAGAAAGCCAAAAATCTTTCATTGATTCCGCCTGGGATCAACTCAGCAAGGATATAAACATAGCAAATACTCCTCTACCCTTTTCAATAAATGATATAGTAATAAAATTTTTACTCCCTTTTCTGGTTACGCTTGGGATTTACAAGATAATAAGATCCACATTTGAAACTAATATAGAAAAAATTGGTGCTCCATTAAAGACTACTGATCTGATAAAGAAATGGGTAAAGATAATTCTTAGGATAATTGTTCTAGGTATTACTGTTTTTTTAATATCAAATCTCTTCGAAGGCAGAGTCGAAGAGTATATTGGGCAATTTCTCAAGATACTAAACGAACCAATTCTGACCTCAGGCTCAACAAAGATTAGTATTACAACTGTAATTCTCTGCATACCAATCTTCTACATAGCATCTTGGACAGGCAAGCAGACAAAAATTCTTTTTAATAAGAAATTCCTAGACAAACTTGGAATAGAGGATGCAAAAAAATTCTCAATCGTCTCTATTGCTAGGTATTTTGTCATGACTATAGTCCTAATACTCGGCTTAAACATGATAGGAATCAACCTATCATCAATTGCGGTAATTTTTGGTATTCTCGGTATTGGTATTGGATTCGGACTACAAAATGTTGTATCAAACTTCTTCTCAGGTCTAATTATAATTTTTTCAAGCCCAATCAAAGAGGGTGATAGGGTTCTCGTAGATGGATACGAAGGGACTGTCGAGCAGATTAGTTCGCTTTCAACTGTAATTAACACCACGACAGATGAGACTATTATTGTCCCAAACTCCTCTCTAGTAGAAAAGACTGTCTACAACTACTCATACAAGAGCAAGAGTGTCTTAATAAAAAACTCAGTTCAGGTCTCATATGACACTGATCTAGACAAAGCTATCGAGATTCTAACCGCCATAGGCAAGGCAAATCCCTATCGACCAAAGAAAGAAGAGATATTTGTAAGGGTCAAAAACCTAGCTGATAGTGGAATTGATATGCTTCTCATCCATAAAATCTCAGATGTATCAGACAAATACGCAGCTTCTTCTCTAAATAACTATGCAATTATTCAAGAATTTAGAAAAAATAAGATAAACATCCCGTTCCCACATATGAATGTTATAATTGATAAGGATTAAACTTTTTTCAACCTCTTACGCAGGCTTAAATACAAAAGAAATGTTATGCAGGCACTCATAAACTCGGTAAAAAATGGGGTTATCCAGATTCCTTTCTCGCCGAGAAAAGTGGGAAAAACTAAGAGACCAACAACAACAAAGAGCAAGCTTCGAGAAAATGCAACAATAAGCGAATAACGAGCCTTCTCTAGCGCAGTAAAAAACATTGAACCTGCTATACCTACAGGCATAAACAGCATTGCAAAGCTAAAAAACCGCCCTAACTCGGTGGTCAATGCTATTAACTCTGGCTCTTGCTTAACAAATATCAAAACTAAATTACCTGTAAAAAAGAAAAGAATCAGAAAAAAGGCAAAACCGATTGAAACAGAAATTTTTAAAATTTTATAAAAAGTCTGCCTAACCCTTTCATATTGCAGGGCACCGTAGTTATAGCTGAGAATAGGCTGACACCCATTATTCAATCCCAGAAAAATCATTATACCAATCAATGAAATATATTGAACCAGCGTAAATGCAGCAATTCCATCAGTTCCAACATAGCTAATAATAATACGGTTAAATAACCAAGTAGTCACTCCAGCAGCAACACTGTTGAAAAACTCTGAAGAGCCATTTATGAAAATAACAGGAAGTACTGAAAGACGCCTAGTGGGGAGGGAAAATCTCAATCCGCTAGATTTTTTTATAGTTTTTCCTAAAAAATATAGAAAAAAGACAAGAAATCCTAAGCTCTGAGAGATTCCAGAAGCTATCGCAGCTCCACCTATCCCCATATCAGCAACAAACAAAAATAGATAATCGAGTACTATATTCAAAATAGCCATTAACACCATGATAATTGTAGCAAAAGTCGCTTTTCCATCATTTCTCACAGATTGCTCAAGAATGAAGATAAGTATCATAGTTGGAAAAAACCAGAAGATTGACCTAAGGTATTCACCAGCAAAAACGCCAAGATCTCCACCCTGAGATCCAAGGAACGTAAGAATATGTTTAAATCCAAATCCAACAACAAGATAAGAGATTAATCCAAGTAGAAGGCCCAAAAGAGAGATCAAGGTCAATACCTTTGACGCAGTCCTAGAATCCCCCTCACCAAGCAATACAGCAATCCGAGCATTTCCTCCAACACCGATCATAACTGCGATTCCAACAAAAATAGCAATCACAGGATAAAGAATATTCACAGAGGCCAAGGCATCAGGACCCAGCCGTTGTCCAACCATAATACCATCAACCATCTGATAAAAAGCCATTATCAACATAGAGGCAATTGCAGGAACCGCGTTTTTAAAGATTAAACTGTTTAGAGACGAGTTTAAAAAACTATCACGAGCAGGATTTGGCTTAGAATCAAGGCCGTGAATAATTGTCTCATTTATATCAGGATTCATAGAGGCTCCTCTTTATCTTAAAAAATTAGAATAGTCGCTAGCAGTCCATCCGGCCCGTAGCGCATCAGCCATAGCTTGAAAATATCTTGAAGTATGGGCATAAAAGAGACGATGCCCATCACAGAGGTAGTCAATCTTTACACCAGAGGAATCGAAAAAGATTCTATTAGAAGGACAACCTCCATGACAAAGATTCAGATAGACACAATCAAGACATTTCTTTGATAAATTTGACTTTGCGCAGATAAAATCTTCAAATTCAGAGGAATTTACAATCTCAACAAAGCTATCTCTACAAATATTGCCTAGCCTATCTCTCTCAAAGGCCAGATGATCACAGCTAAAGAGATCTCCATTATGCTCAAGAACAAAATTGGGAGAACAATTTTCACGATAAACACAAAGATTAGCATCTAATCCATAGAACTGTGCTAAAGTATTATCAAAATCTTGTACAAAGACTTCGCCGATATCACCTTTAAGCCATATATCAAAAATTGAGTTTAAAAAAGCCCCATATTTCATCGAGTTTACACTCCGAGAAGAAAGCCCTGCAGCATATTCCCGAGGATCTAGACCTCTCTCTAATGAAAAAGGATCATCCTCTTGTCTAGCCTCAACACAGGGGATAAACTGCATAAAGATTGAACCGATATTCTTCAGAAATCTATATACCCTCTCAGGAGAATTAACATTCTTGCTGTGAACCATAGTCATAGTATTAAACTCGACCTCATGACGGTGCAATAATTCAACTCCAGCCATTACATCAGCAAAAGAGCCTGAACCATCGCTTCGAACTCTAAAGGAATTATGTAGACTCTCAGGGCCATCAATACTAAGCCCCACTAAGAAGTTATTATCATGTAAGAACTTACATAAATCGCTGTTAAGAAGAGTTCCATTTGTCTGAAATGAGTTTGAAATTTTTAGCTTCCCATTATTAAAACGCTTCTGAAAAGAGACCGCCTTCTTAAAGAACTCTAATCCTGCGAGTGAAGGCTCTCCGCCCTGCCAGATAAAATTTATCTCCTCGACAAAATCAGGTTGAGCCTCAATATATTCGCGCGTAAACTCCTCAAGAATAGAATCATCCATCAAAAAGTTTGCAAGTTTCTTTTCTTTATTAAAAAACTCACTCTTCTCTATATAAAAACAGTATTTACAATCTAAATTACAAAGAGGCCCGACAGGTTTGATTATGACTCCAAAAGGTTTTTTATCCATGAAAAAAATTATACCTTTTTACACCATAAAAAGCAAATAAATAAAAAAATTCTTTTTTATCATTTTACTTAATTAAAATACTGTGCTATATTATTAAAAAATGATTAAAAGGAGACTAAATTGAACAGAAAATTCAAGAAGATATGCCTTTCAAGTTTGGGAATTCTGTCAGTAGGGTTAGCTTTTTCTGAAGAGACTACAGAAAACACAACAAACAACAAAGAACCCAATATTATATATATATTAGCAGATGATTTAGGGTATGGAGACCTAGGATGTTATGGTCAAAAAGATATAAAGACACCTAATCTTGATAAAATGGCGTCAGAAGGATTGCTATTTACTAACCACTATTCAGGTGCTCCAGTTAGTGCACCATCACGGTGCTCACTTCTCACTGGTAAACATACAGGTCAAGCATACATCAGAAGCAACAAGGAGTATCTTCCCAGCGGTCAAGAACCTCTAGCAGAGAGTGAGACAACAATTGCAACTATATTACAACAGGACTCATACAAAACAGCTTTAATTGGAAAATGGGGTCTTGGAATGAATAAAACCCAGGGAGATCCTCATCGTCACGGGTTTGACTTTTACTATGGATATCTATGTCAACGAGAAGCACATAATCACTTCCCGACTTTTTTATTTAGAGATGGAAAAAAAGAGCCCCTTGAAGTAAACAGTTATAGCCAAGATCTTTTCACAAAAGAGGCTATAAACTTTATAGAATCAAACAAAGATGAAAAATTTTTCCTATATCTTGCCTATGCAATTCCACACGCACGACTCCAGATAGCATCTGTCAAGCCATATCAACATGAGCCATGGGTTGAGTCAAAGAAGCGGTATGCAGCAATGATCACAAAAATGGATAAAGATATTGGAAAAATAATTGAAAAGCTAACTGATTTAAACATTGACAAGAATACTTTGGTGATATTTTCTAGTGACAATGGCCCCCACATGGAGGGAGGAGCAAATCCTAGCTATTTTAACAGTAGCGGTGGTCTTCGTGGAATAAAAAGAGATCTCTACGAAGGTGGAATTAGAGTCCCAATGATTGCATGGTGGCCTGAAACAATTAAAAAAGGCAGAAAGACCGACCATATTTCAGCTTTTCAAGATATCTTTCCTACCCTAGCAGATTTAACTGGAAATCAACCACCAGCAAATATCACAGGAATATCGCTTGTACCTCTTATTCTAGGTAATGAAGAGTCAAACAAGAAACATGAGTACCTCTACTGGGAGTTTCAGGAAAAACGTGGCTCACGGGCTGTCAGAATGGGAGATTGGAAGGGGATTGAATTAAATATCTCAAGCATCCTCCCAAATAGATTTGAACTATACAATCTGAAAGAAGATCCGTTTGAAAGAAACAATCTAGCAGACAAATATCCAGAGATTACAGCTAAAATAAAAGAGATAATGTCTTCTGCTCGAACTGAAAGTAAAATATTCACTGCGATTAGAGATTAATCAAAGGGGCTGCAACTCAGCCCCTTTTTTTCACAAATTCAAGATCCACTTCAACTGAGGATAATCCCCATCCACAATTGACCAGACAGCTGAATCCCAGCCAGAAAATGTTGCAGCAAGCTTCATATTTGCAGTCGATAACCCAGTAGCATCAGAAGAACCTGAAGCATTACTAGTATCAACATCATAAAACGAGCTTGATATTGTTGTAAGATTTATATATTCAAATCCATAATTATCAGAACTTATATTATCAACAAGACCTATGCTATAGCACGAAGTAACAACACCTTGCTGATACGATATAAAGCCAGCATTTTTCGAATTTCCCGACACAGAGACCTTCGACAAGGAGTTAGTAACCTCAGCAGAGCCACTTGTAATACCAGAAAGACCGCCAGAATACTCATCAGCTGCTACAACTCCTTCAACAGAGCAAGAATCTACGCTTGTTGACCCATCAATAAACCCGACAAGAGCTCCGATGTAGTATCTACCAGCAAAGCTTCCAGAGACTTTAACCTGGGAGATGACAGAATCTTCCGCAAGACCAGCAAGACCTGCGATACAGTCGCCGCCAGATAAATTAATATTATCCAAAATAAGATTTTTCACTGTCGAACCAGGCTTTAGCTGATAGAACAATCCGAGATAGTGATCTGAACCAGAGATCTCGATATTAGCAATTGTCTTATAATTTCCATCCAAGGAACCTGCAAAGCCTCGACTACTAGATATTCCGACTGGATCGTATTCTATACCAGAAAAATCTAAATTTGATGCGATTTTAAAATACTTTCCAGATGTTTCGAGTAGAGTATTGTCTAAAAACTGAAATTGCTCAGCAGAACTAATCAAAAATGGCGAAGATTCAAGCCCTGTTCCACCGACAAAACCTCTATTAACAAGAACAGAATAGGTCTCTGAATTTTTTCCATCATTAGAAACAACAGAAGCTGAAAACTCATTAGCCCCATAATCAAGAGTTGATACAGAGAGAGGATCAATAACACCAAAATCAGCAGTCGTAAAGCTTATAGAGCCCTCATCATCAGCAAAGCCAAGAAAGAAAGTTATAGTCGAAGCTGATTGGTCGATCAACCCATTAAAATCGCCATTTTCAGTTGTCAGCACAGCTGAATTGATTCGCGCTGTCGGGAATCTCTCGACAGTGAAATCATAATACCCAACATCGGAGCTCTCTGCCACGACGCAAAGTTTATAATTTTCCCCGATAAACAGATCATACCCGTTCACAATCTTATCTTCATCAGTAAAATGCAACGAAGAACCAACAGCACGAGTAACATTACTATAAAAGCTCTTAATATCAGTTCCATACGCTATTATAACCTTTCTTTGCTCTTGATCTATAGCATAAGTCTCTGAAAATATCTGCGTGTCAGTGTTAAAATCTTGACACGATATAACAAGCAAAATTGTAGATATAAATATTATCACCTTGTATTTCATTAAAATCTCCCTAGAATACTTGAATAATATACTAAAAAGATAAAAAAATTCAAAACTTTTTAGAGAAAATAGAGATATTTAATATATTTTTAATTTAAAAAGCAATTAGAATCCAATAACTCCACGCAGGTATTCAATCTTTGCTTGAGCAATATCTCTAGCCTTTTGCGCACCTTCAACTAAGACCTTGTCAATGTAAGATTTATCATCCATTAATGCAAAATATTTTTCTCTCATTGGCGCAACAACAGTATTAAGCAATTCAAACAACTCCTGCTTCGCATGCCCCCAGCCTAGACCACCGGCTCTATATCTCTCAGCTAAGGCCTCTTGCTGTTCCTTTGTAGCAAATAATTTATATAGAGCAAAGACATTGCAAGAATCAGGATCTTTTGGCTCATCAATCTCCTGAGAGTTTGTAACAATCTTCATAATAATCTTTCGCAACTGCTTCTCTGGCAAGAACAAAGAGATAGTATTATTGTAACTTTTACTCATCTTCCTACCATCAAGACCAGTTATGGTCTGAGTCTCCTCGCTCGCTATGCCTGTAGGAATTTTCAAGGCCTCAACCTTATAATTGCTATTAAATGCTTCAGCAATATCAGCAGCAATCTCAATATGTTGAATCTGATCCTTGCCTACCGGAACATAATCTGCATCAAACATCAAGATATCAGCTGCCATCAGCACAGGATATGTAAAAAGTCCCATATTAACGCCATTATCAGGATCTTTTTCTTTCTCCAAATTATCTGCAACAATAGCCTTGTATGCATGAGCTCTATTCATAAGCCCCTTAGAAGTAAAAGCCATAATCATAGTTGTAAGTTCAAAGATCTGAGGCACATCTGATTGTCGATAAAAGAGAACCTTATCAGGATCAAGACCACAAGCTAGCCAAGTTGCAGCAACCTCGTATGTGTAAGATTTCAAAAGATCCCTATCTTTAAGTGAATTTAAGGCATGGTAATCTGCAATAAAATATCTAGCATCATAATTATCAGCTAACTCAAGTGCAGGCTTTATGGCACCAAGATAATTTCCGATATGGGGAACTCCTGTCGGTTTTATTCCTGTTAAAGCGATTTTTTTTGTATTAGACATATTTTTCTCCAGTTATTCTTTGTTTTCTTCAGATTTTTTTTCTATATTCTCTTTTTTCAGATCTTCTTCTTTCTCCTTCTTAGGAGATTTATGAAAAACTGATTTTACCTTATTCATAGCAGCAAGCTTATACTCATCAAACCTGCAACCAAGCCTTCCGCACTTTCTTTGCTTAGGCTCCTGCCCAGAACCCATCATAACTCCAAAATGCTCAAGCCCTGGAATAGTCTCTATAACAATCTTAATAATCACCATCAGCGGAACAGCAAGAAACATACCAACAACACCCCAGATCCATCCCCAAAAGAATAGAGAAAAAAGGATAATTATCGGACTAAGATTTAACTTTTGCCCCTGCAACCTTGGATCTATAAAATTACCTATAATAAATTGAGTTCCATTTATCGCAACAGCAACAGCAACAAATCTGCCCCAATCTCCAACCGCGCCAAATTGAACTAATCCCATAAATGTGACTATTATAATTACAAAAAGTGAACCTATACTTGGGATAAAATTAAGTAAAAAAGCTAAAAAACCCCACAAGCCAGCAAAATCCAGACCAATAAGAGCTAATAATAGATAAGAGATAATACCAGTCGCAAAACTGACAACAAATTTTAAACCAAGATACTTTACTACCTGATCATTTATATCGTTAAAAACCTTCAAAGCTCGTTCTCGCTTTTCGCCAGAATAGATCATAAACAATTTTTTCTTTAAAAGAGGCTTCTCTAATAGAAGAAAAACAAGAAAAAGCATAACAACACTAAAGCTAGATGCAAAGGTCGCAAACTTTGCAGTTATGTTGGAAATACTATTTTTCCAATTTATTGACTCTAACACTGCTCTGAGAGAAAAAACCTCATTATCTTCAACATCAATATTCATTTTTTCAAGAAGAACTATACTCTTCTCTGATAAATCATTGAAAAGCATAACAAATGTTTGCTGATATTTATCAAATTTTTTCGCAAAAGACTCTATACTTAGATATAAAAAATTTCCAATTAATGTAATAATTCCTGCAAACAGCAAAAGAACCAGCAAAATAGCTATTAAACGAGGGATTTTAATCTTTTCAAAGACCTTGACAACAGGGGAAAAGATATAAGAGAGAAGTACGGCAACGATTAATGGTAAGAAAATTGCTGACGCATACTTGAAAACTACACTAACAACAACGATAGTTATTAATGTGATAGAAATTGTAATTATTTTGACAGATTTTTCCATAAACCAACTATAACAGGAAAATGTTAAAATAGCAATATTGGGGAAAAAATGAAAAAAGATTTTGTACCAAGATTAGATGGAAACGAAAAGATTAAAGACACCCTAAACTCACTAGCAAGAATTAAGACAAATGAGGCTTGGACAGACAAAGAGAGAGGTCATATTGTCATATGTGGAGATTGCACAGACCCAACAATCTATGACTCTTTTTTCACAGAGAAGGTAGATCTTGCAATCCAAGATCCTCCATACAATATCGCGATAACTGTAAATTCCGAGCAATTATTTGAGACAGATATTGAAAATTATAAGAATTTCTCTAGATTATGGATCAATAATATGCTACAAATAATGAAAGAGGATTCTTCGATATATATTTGGCTTGGAGCTGATCAGAAGAAGGGTTTCCAGCCCTTTGCAGACTTCATTCTACTTATGAGAGAATTCCCAGATGTCAAATCTAGAAGTTTTATTACACTTAGAAATCAGCGAGGTTATGGTACGCAGAAGAACTGGATGAGTCTAAGGCAAGAACTTCTATATTATACAATTGGTAACCCTGGATTTAATGTACAATACACTGATATTCCAAAGATCCTTAAGGGTTATTACAAAAAAATTGGCGATGAAAATTTAACAAATGAGCAACGTAGCAAATCAGAATGTATTCGAGCTGGAAATGTTTGGGTTGATATTCAACAGGTATTCTACAGATTAAAAGAGAATGTACCTGGTGCATATGCGCAGAAACCAATAAAATCGATAAGCCGAATCATAGATGCTTCCTCAAACGAAAAAGATCTAGTCACAGATTTTTTTTCACACTCAGGAACAACTCTGCTTGCTAGTGAGATTTCTAATCGAAGAGCAATTGTTATTGAAAAAGATCCAATCTTTGCAGAATTAACAATTAGAAGATTAGAAAACTACAGAAAGACCTCCGATCTTGGATGGCAATCACAATCACCTTTTCCTGAAATTGATTTTTCAAAAATTTAATTTTATTTTCTCAAAAAAAGATTGACATACTATATATAGTATGGTATTTTCTAAAAATAAGATAAAGCATACTATATATGGAGTACTGGATGAAATGTCCACATTGCAATGAATTAGAAGATAAGGTTATACAATCGCGACAGAATGCGATTGGAACAACCATCAAACGAAGAAGAGAGTGTCTAAATTGTGGTTACAGATTTACTTCGTATGAGAAGATTGAAAATAAGCCGTTGATGGTTATCAAGAAAGATAACTCTCGTGAACCTTTTAGCAGAGAGAAGTTAGCAAAGGGGCTACGAGTAGCAATACGGAAGCGGAGTATTTCAGAGAGCTCATTCGAAGAGCTATTAAACACAATAGAAGATATTGCAGAGATGGAAGCTAGAGATATCGGTGAGATAAAGGCTTCAAGGCTAGGAGAAATGGTCTTAGACAATCTCTACAAGATAGATAAGGTAGCTTATATAAGATTTGCATCAGTTTATAGAATGTATAAAGATGTAGATGAATTTATAAAAGAGATTGAAAAATTAACAAGCAAGAAGAACTAAGGGGGGAAAATTGAAAAAAGAAAAGCAGAGCAACGACTGGAAATCTTTTCTAGGTGTTGACACAAACAAGGCACAAACAACAAGAACTATCAAGCAAATCGTAAAAAGAAATGGTCAAATTGAGAAATATGATAGATACAAGATTGCTAGCGCCTTAAATCGTGCATTTGAAGCAGCAGAAGGAAAAGCAGATCCAAAGAAGGTTGATCATCTAACTACTCTTGTTGAAGAAGAAATTACTAACTTCATGAAGGATAGACATCCTAATTCTGCACCTGCAATTGAAGAGATTCAGAATATAATTGAAGATACGTTAATCAAGAACAGTGAGGTTGCTACAGCTAAGACCTACATCCTGTACAGAGCTAATCATGAAGCGATGAGAGATGTCAACAAGCTGATGATAAGTATCAACAACACAATGGATGGATACCTTTCTCAGTCAGACTGGAGAGTAAATGAGAATGCAAATGTGAATTTCTCACTAGGGGGATTAATTCTCCACAACTCAGGAACTATAACTGCTAACTATTGGCTAAAAAATGTCTACTCTGAAGACATAGCTGACGCACACAGAAATGCAGATTTTCATATTCATGATCTTTCAATGTTCTCTGGGTACTGCGCAGGCTGGTCTCTTAAGCAGCTAATTGATGAGGGACTTGGTGGAGTTCCAGACAAAATCACCTCGAAGCCAGCTAAACACTTTTCAACATTGATACAGCAGATTGTGAATTTTCTTGGAATTATGCAAAATGAGTGGGCAGGAGCTCAAGCGCTATCTAGCTTTGACACATACCTTGCACCATTTGTAAAGAAGGACAGCTTAAGCAAGCACCAAGTGAAACAAGGTTTACAAAGCTTTATTTTTGGTGTTAATACTCCTTCACGTTGGGGAAGTCAGGCGCCTTTTACAAATATAACGCTAGATTGGACAGTCCCTACTGATATGATCAACAGGAAAGCAATTGTAGGTGGAAAAGAGCTAGATTTCACTTATGGCGAATGCAAGCCTGAGATGGATTTAATAAACGAAACCTTCATTGAGCTACTATTAGAGGGTGATGCAAACGGAAGAGGATTCCAATATCCTATCCCAACATATAATATCACTAGAGATTTTGACTGGGAGGCAAAAAACGTTAAGGCTCTATTTGAGATGACCTCTAAGTATGGAACTCCGTACTTTCAGAACTTTGTGAATAGTGATCTCAACCCAGAAGATGTAAGATCTATGTGTTGCCGACTACAATTAGATAAGAGAGAGTTACGAAAAAGAGGTGGAGGTCTCTTTGGCTCCGATGAGTTTACTGGTTCAATCGGTGTTGTTACAATAAATCTACCTCGTATCGGCTACCTATCAAGCAGCGAGGCTGAATTCTTTGACAGATTAGATCGCCTTACTGATATTGCAGCAGAATCGCTACTATTGAAAAGAAAAGTCATAAACAGATTGATGGATGCTGGACTTTTCCCATACACAAGAAGATATCTGAAACACCTTAACAACCACTTTTCAACTATCGGAATCTGTGGAATGAATGAGTGCCTTCTAAACTTTGTAGGGAAAGACCTAATCGACGCAGATGCAAGAAAGTTTGCAGAAAAGATCCTACAACATATGAGAGATCGACTTGCAGACTGGCAAGAGCGAACTGGAGATTTATACAATCTCGAGGCAACTCCTGCAGAGAGCACAAGCTACAGACTAGCAAAGCATGACAAAGAGAGATATAGCGACATTATAACTAGTGGTGAAGATGAACCATACTACACTAACTCTTCACAGCTACCAGTAGATTTTACAGAGGATATCTTCGAAGCCTTAGATCTTCAAGAACCATTGCAAACTAAATACACAGGTGGAACTGTCTTTCACGGATTCCTTGGCGAGGCTATCGATGACTGGCAGGCATGTAGAGATCTTGTAAAGACAATTTGTTCAAACTACAAATTACCATACTTTACAATTTCGCCAATTTACTCAATTTGCCCAAAACACGGCTACTTGCACGGAGAACATAAGAATTGTCCTAAATGCAAAGAAGAAGAGAAGGCAAAAATTAAAAATAAAATAAGTGAGCTAGAGATTAAGCTTGCTGAATAACAAATGGAGGGGTTTTTATGGAAACAAAAGAAGCAATTAAAAAAGAGATTGAAGAGCTAAAAAGCCAGCTTGACAATGTAGAAGGAACACAAACAGAGATTTACTCTCGTATTGTTGGATATTATAGATCAGTGAAGAACTGGAATAAGGGTAAAAAAGAAGAATTTAGATACCGAAAACAATTTAACAAGCTAGATGGAGCTAGTTGCTGTGATGCTACATACGGCGATTCAATGACAACTTGCGACTGCGCTGATGAAAGCGAACAGTATATCTATTTTTACCGAACAACATGTCCTAATTGTCCTCCAGTGAAATCTCTGTTAGACGAGGTTGAACTTAACGGCAAAGAGGTAAATGTTGACACACCAGAAGGTCTAGAGCTTGCAAAAGAGTACTCAGTAATGAGTGCCCCAACTGTTGTATTTCTAGATTCAAACAGCAATGAGCTGTATAGAACCAACAATCGACAAGAGCTTGAAGTTTTTTTCAAACAAATCGGTTAATTATATCGAGGCAGTGTAGAGCAATCTGCACTGCCAATTTAAAAAAGGATTAAAAATGGAAGCAACAAAATTTGGTCTACAAAAGGTAACTCTTCTGGATTTTCCAGGAAAAGTTGCTGCAACAATCTTTACCGCAGGATGCAATCTAAGATGTCCTTACTGCCATAATGCAGAATTAATAAAAGCGAAGGCGCCAGATAATTTTCTAACTAAAGATGAGGTTTTTTCATACCTAAACAAACGAAAAAATGTTCTTGGTGGGGTATGTATCACAGGAGGCGAGCCCCTTCTAAACAAAAATATGCCAGAGATTATACAAGAGATAAAAGATTTAGGACTGCTAGTTAAGCTTGATACAAACGGAACTTGCCCAGAGATGCTCAAAAAGGCAAATCCAGACTTTATAGCTATGGATATCAAGAGTTCGCCAGCTAACTACACAAGACTCCTAAAGGCTGCAAATGGAACTAGCGAAAAAATAACAGAATCAATAAAATTTATCCTAGAATCTGGAATAGATCACGAGTTCAGAACAACTACACACCCAGCAATTGTCACAAAAGACGACTTTATAGAGATTGCTAGATTAATAAAGGGAACAAATCGATATGTCATAACCAAGTTTAAGCCGGGAAATATCTTAGACAAGAAGTTTAACGACAAAATCATCTACACAGAAGAAGAGTTTGAAGGGTTCAAAGAGTTAATGGAAAGCTACAACATCCCTACACTACTTCGAGGATAATTATTTTTCGAAAATTCTTTTTTTTATTAAATAATCAAATTGAGTAGAGAAGCTTTTTGGCATCATTATCTCGTTGATACAATCTATAGCATAATCATCTGTCATACCAGCTAGATAATCATAGATAACATTGTCAAAGCCTCCATCCTCTTCTTCGTAGAATCTTCGCATCTTCAAAACATAATCGTAAAACCGTTCAGCCAAGGAATTTTTCTCAGAAAAATACCCAGCCTCGTTAAATCCGAACTTATGAAAGATATAGGTTAAATACTCATGCAGCGTGGTCAAAATCCGTTCAAAATAATTGTGATAATCAGATAAGACCTCTGAACGATAAATATTTTGATAATTAAACTCTTTGAGATCTTTGAGAGCAAGGAAAATTTTATCAGAAAATCCAATAACATTATGCTTCAAGGAATACTCGATCAAATCTAAGACTAAATTATTTATAATCTTCGCATTATCAGCACCCAGAACTTTAGTCACAGAGTCAGGAATCTGTTGACGTGTGATTATCCCAAGCTGCAAGGCATCTTCGAGATCCCTACCGAGGTATGCAATCTTATCCGACATCCTTACAACAACGCCTTCCCAGGTCGATGGATAAAAAGAGCGATCATCAATAGCGGAGAGATCCTTGTAGGTAAAATCTGGATATATAGTCTGCTCGAATTTCTCTCCACAATGATTTATAATTCCATCTCTCACTGCGTAGGTTAAGTTTAATCCTTCTCCATAATTTGTCAAAGAATCAACAACTCGAAGCGAATAGATCTCATGACGGAAGTTTTTCCTAGGAAAAAGTTCTGAAAGGATAACCTCCCCAAGATGCCCAAATGGGGTATGTCCTAAGTCGTGACCTAACCCAATTGCCCAGGCTAAATCAGCATCAAGGTCTAATGCGCGGCAAATTGTAGCAGAAATAGATGCAACATGCATAACATGCTCAATTCTAGTACAGATATGGTCATTTTTTGGTGCAAAAAACACCTGAGTCTTATGCTTTAACCTTCGATATGGGTAACTGTGAATAATTGCAGTCGTATCTCTAAAATACTGGCTACGAATACTAACTGGTTTGTCTACCTTACGTTTAGTCAGAACAGAATTGTCTAATTGATTCTGAAAAAATAGTGAATTCATAAATAAATCTTAACACTATAAAAAATTAGATGCAAGATGATTTTTCACAAAATAGTTCTAGCTACCCTGAAACCTAGATGATTAAGCGTCACAATTGGCCTATTATAAAAGCCTCCACCAATCTGCAAAAATTCAGGACCAAGAGCCCAGCTACCGCCCCGGTACTCAGGCATTCCATCTTTTGAGTCGTAGACCCACTCACAGACATTGCCACTCATATCATAGATACCCAATAGATTAGGCCTCTTAGTCATCACTGGCTGTGTAGATCTCGGCGAATTTTCATTATACCAAGCATATTCATCACAAGAAGCCCTCTTCTTGTAACCATACTCAGCGCCGCTAGCAGAATTACCTTTTGTAAAAAAAGGCGGTCGCAGAAACTTCACATTATTTATAACGCCTGCTACAGTATTAGAAGAGTCGTCACCTCTCCAGCGGGCAGCTAGCTCCCACTCCGAATGAGAAGGAAGCCTGAAACCCTCTCCATTAAATAATTCTATCTTGTCAAAGGCAATTGAGTTAGAATCTCTAGAATCTTTAATACTTTCATCATTGTATCTATATACCTCTGCAAAGGAAGTTCCTAGATGTTGATTATGCCATTGGGTCAATGCATTACACCATACAATGCAATCTCTCCAATTAACCATAGTCACGGGATGAAAATCACTCATTCCATGGCAACAAGCACAACTTCCTCGCTGACCAGGATTTTGAAAATGGTATCTAGCCTTGCCAAGCTCATCACCTGTAGCCCAATTATAAATATAACTCCAAAGATCCCAAATTACAGGAGATTTTCCAAAGTAAAATGGATAAAATATCGAAGAGACCGAGTTATCACTCTCGCCAAGAGGAAATGAAACACCATCCTTAGGGACAGGAACCTTAACTAACTTTAGTTTCTTCCATTTTGAAAAAATTTCAACATTATTAGAACTCATACACTAATTTTAGATGATTTTATCTATTTTTCAAATTTTAAGCCAAGATATTCATAGCTGTTTTTGTATGAGATTGCCTGAACAAGCTTACTCAAATAGTCAAAGTCTTCAGGAAAAACCCCTGCATCAACCTTTTTTGCAATAAAATTACACAATATGCGTCTAAAATAGTCGTGGCGTGAATATGATAACAAACTTCGTGAATCTGTTACCATTCCAGCAAAGGTAAAAAGGCTAGACTGGGAGGCTATAATCTCTAAGTGGTCTGAAATTCCTGAGAAATTGTCTAAAAACCACCAAGCAGGACCATATTGCATTTTTCCTTTTATACCACCACCTTGAAAAGATTGCGCTAAAGAAGCAAACATAACCGAATCGGCAGGATTAGCATTGTACAAGGCGGTTCGAGCAAGTGCTCCAGATTGTTCAAGTTGACCCAAGACAAATGAGAGTCCGTTGCAATGAGAAAATCCACCAACAGAGTCACCGCCAGCATCTCTTCCATAACAGCGAAACAAGGTAGGATTTATATTACGAATAACACCTAGGTGAAATTGCTGATACCAGCCTCTGCTGTGATTTAATTTAGCAACAAAAAGGATGATAAAATTTTTAAATCCATATAACTCTTTCTCAGATGGAGCTTTCCCTTTGAGCATCTTCTTAAAGATTCTATCTGCCTCTTTCTCAGACAAGGTCTCGCTAACCAAAAAGTCAGCGCCAAAATCTGCAACACGACACCCATTTTCATGGAAATAGTCATGCCTAACTTTTACAGCTGCACAAAGATCTTCTATATTATTTATTTTCTGATTAGCACTCAGAGCTAGGCGCTGGATATAGGAATAGTAATTGTTGTTAAATATGTATATGTTGTCAGGTCTAAACCCTGGCATAAGCTGAATTGTCCTGTGGGCAAATCTCTTGTGAGCAGCTAAATCATCTGAAGGGTCATCAGTAGTGCAAACCAACCTAACACCACGCTGCTCAAGCAGGGCCTGCGGTGTAAATTCTGGACTTGCAAGCTGCTTGTTCAAAAATTCGTAGCTGTTATCTGACTCCTGCGGGATAGTTTCAAGTCCGAAATATTGGGAAAGTTCCATCAACGACCAGTAATAGACAGGATTCCCAGGGCAGAGATTCAATGTTTTGACAAAAGCCTCATACTTATCCCCTGGTGCAGCAGAACCTGTGATAAAATCTTCGTCAATCCCAGCTGTTCGCATTAATCGCCACTTGTAGTGATCATGCTTTAGCCAGAGATCTGAGATTGTGGAAAAATTTTTATTCTCTAAAATCTCAGTTGCATCAAGATGACAGTGATAATCTACAATCGGAAGATCCTTCGCTACATCAAAGTAGAGCCTTTTAGATAACTCACTTTCAAGTAAAAAATCTTGATCAATAAAATTTTTCATTACTTCTTCGCCTTTGCTACAGCCTCACAGAGACCATTGATATATGTCGAACCAAGTGCTCTATCATACAACCCGTAGCCAGGACGCCCTGTCTCTCCCCAAATCATACGCCCGTGATCTGGTCTTACTGGTCCCTGAAAACCAGCATCATCCAAGGCCTTGACTATCTCATAAAAATCAAGGCTACCTTCATCACTTAAATGCGCAGATTCATAAAAACTCTTTCCCCCAGTCCGCTTCACATTTCTCATATGAACAAAATTTATTCGATCTTTTTTCCCTAAAAACTTAATTGACTCAATCAGATTATGATTCTCGTCAGGACCAAGACTTCCTATACAGAATGTAACGCCATTTGAAGGAGAATCAACTAAAGAGATTAATCTTCTCAAGGCTTCTGAATTAGTAATAATTCGAGGAAGTCCGAAAATTGACCATGGCGGATCATCTGGGTGAATTGCCATCCTAACACCAGATTCTTCCGCAACCGGGACAACCCTCTCAAGAAAATATCTGAGATTTTCCCATAATCTCTCTTCATCGATAGCCTTATACTCCTCTAAAAGTGAATTTAACTGATCCTGAGTGTAACTTGAAGCCCAGCCAGGTAATTCAAGAAAATCTGTAGTTAAATCAAACTTCGAAAGCTCCTCGTGGTCATACGAGAGCGAGTTAGAGCCATCGCCATAATCTCTTGCAAGATTTGATCTTGTCCAATCAAAGACAGGCATGAAATTATAGCAAAGAACAGGAATCCCAGCCTCTCCCATATTTCTTACGCTCTGGCAATAATTGTCTATTAGTAAATCCCTGTTTGGTCTACCAAGCTTTATATCTTCATGAACAGGAATACTCTCAACAACTGAGAACTCCAACCCAGCAGATTCAATCTTTGCTTTTAAGTTTAATAGCTTGTCAAGTGGCCAAACCTCACCGGCTGGCACATCATAGATTGCGGAGACCACGCCTTTCATCCCTGGAATTTGCTTGATATACTCTATTTTAACTGGATCACTATCTCCATACCATCTAAATGTCATTTTCATATAAATCTCCTAAACTCCAGAATATGCAGCAAATCCACCATCAACTGGAAGAACAACGCCATTTACAAAACTTGAAAGATTCGAATCGGCAAGAAAACAGATTGCACCGATAAGCTCATCTGCATTGCCAAAACGGCCCATTGGTGTATTCGCAATAATCTTTTCAGCTCGTGGTGTAAAATTCCCATTTTCATCTACAAGAAGTTTCTCATTTTGAGCAGTCAAGAAAAAACCAGGCGCGATAGCATTAACCCGGATATTTGCCTTAGAAAAATGAACAGCTAACCACTGCGTAAAATTACTTACAGCAGCCTTAGCCCCACTGTATGCTGGAATTTTTGTCAACGGTGTAAAAGCATTCATGGACGAGACATTTATAATTGCAGACCCCTCATTAAAAGCCATCTTTTTCCCAAAGACCTGAGAAGGTAGCAAAGTCCCTAAAAAGTTTAAATTAAAGACAAACTCTATTCCCTTCGGATCTAAGTTAAAAAAACTTACAAAATCTGCATCTTCGTTAAGCAAATCCTCTTTTTCTAAAAACTCTTTAGTTGTTGTTCCTAGTTTATGATTTCCACCTGCTCCATTTATTAGAATATCACAAGATCCAAATTTTTCATAAACAATATTACAAGCATTTTCCAAACTCTCTTTCTCTAATACATTTGCAGCAATAGCTAAAGCGACATAGCCTTGATCACGAATTTCCTGTGCAATCTTATCTGCACTTTCAAAATTTAAATCTAACAGAGCAACATTTGCTCCTCTTTGAGCAAAAGCTTTTGCAAAGGCTCCACATAAAACGCCTCCTGCTCCTGTTATTACAACTGTCTTTTTTTTAAACTGCATATCAATTTCCTTATAGTAGTTACTACTGTACTATACTATACTAATTGTTTTTTTTCAAGAAAAAAAAGCTAGCTTTTTACAAGCTAGCTTAAAAATATTGTTACATTGATTTCAAGAAATCCAGAACCTTATCGTAATCCGGATGCTGAGTATTCTCAGTAACTATCTCTTGATAGATAACTGTGTTATTCTTATCCAGTATAAAAATTGACCTATTTAAAAGTCTCAATTCCTTAATTAAGACACCAAACTTATTTCCAAAATCTGCCTTATTATAATCTGACAATGTCTCTAAGTTCTCTACGCCAGCTGCACCACACCATCTCTTCTGCGCAAAAGGAAGATCCATACTTATTGTTAGAATAACGATATCAGAACCAAGCTTTCCTGCTTCTTGATTAAATCTTTTAGTCTGCAAATCGCAAACTGAAGTATCTAGAGAAGGCACAACGCTGATTAGCTTGATTTTGTCACCATAATCAGACAATTTTTTTTCAGCCAAATTGTTATCAACTACTGAAAAATCAGAAACATTTGCTCCGACTGCAACCTCATTCCCCACTAATGTTATTGGATTCCCACCCATTGTTGTTATTTGTCTTTCCATAACTTTCCTCCATATATTAGTATTATACTATATATTTAAACAATGTCTACTGTTTTAGTAGGATATTTTTCCCTTTACAGAATTTTATTTCTACCCTATAATTGATTATACACTTTTTAGGAGACAAAATGAAAAAAATTCTTTTTATTATTTTTATAATAACTAATAGTTTTGTGTTTGCGGATAGGACAAACATAATAGAGATGCAAGATTTTAATCTTAACGGCACCGATGATGCTACTGATGCATTCATAGATGCTCTATCTAAAGTAGATAATGAGTTAAAAAATATAATCAACATACCTAAGGGTGTCTACAATTTTTACCAAAACAAGAATTCTCTAAGAGAATATTTCATCTCAAACCATGACCAAACAAATCCTAGATTCACAGGTCTTGAGATAAAGGGAAAAACAAATCTAATTATAGAAGGAAATGGTTCGCAATTTATTTTCCACGGGAGAATTATTCCTTTTGCTATCTTAAACTCTGAATCTATAGAGATAAGAAATCTCTCTGTCGATTTTTCTGAGACACAGATAATACAATTTGAGGTTTTGGAAAATTCTGGTAGCACTTTGACACTACGACTTGTAAACGGAGACAAATACGATTTTCGGGCTGGAATTCCTTTTTTCTATGGAAACGGTTGGGAAGTTACACCTGGCTCTGCAATTGCATTCGATCCAGCTAGCGGACAAATTTTACAAGAGACTAGCGATGTATGGTTTCCTTTTGCTCTAGCTAGGGAGATAGGTAAGGATACCTTTAAATTAGCTCTAAGCAACAATAAATTAAAGGTTGGGACAATGCTAGCAGCCAGATCATGGGAACGCCCTGCACCTGGCTTCTTTGTCTCTGAGTCAAAAGATATAAAGTTCAAAGAGATAAACCTTCATTACAGCGAAGGAATGGGGTTGATTGCTCAAATGACAAAGAATATCCATCTTGATGGTTTCAATGTAAAAATCAAGGAGGGCTCGAAGAGAGTCTTCACAACCCAGGCTGATGCAACACATTTCTCTGGCTGTAGCGGAATAATAATCTCTGAAAATAGTCTCTACGAGGCAATGATGGATGATGCGATAAATGTTCACGGAACCTATCTTAAGGTGTTATTACGACTCGGAGGGAAAAAAGTAATTGCAAAATACATGCATCCGCAAGCCTACGGGTTTGCTTGGGGATATGATGGAGACAGTGTTCAGTTTATAAACCCAAATACAATGGATCATCACAGTGGAAGGAACAAGATTGTTAGGATTTCTCCTTACCGAAGCAAAACAATAGATGGAACAAAGAGATTTATAATAGAGTTTGAAAATGAGATACCATGGGAACTTGGGCTTGGTCATGGTATAGAAAATTTAACTCAAACTCCAGAGGTAATTTTTAGAAATAATATTATTCGTAATAACAGAGCACGAGGAGCACTTTTTAGCACTCCCAAAAGAACAATTGTCGAAGATAATACATTTGATCACGTCGCTGGAACTGGAATTCTGCTCTGCGGCGACTGTAATGGCTGGTACGAGACTGGAGCATGCAAGGAAGTGATTATACGAAATAATAAATTCATAAACTGTCTTACATCGAATTTTCAATTCACAAATGCTATTATCTCAATCTACCCAGAAATACCTAGATTGAAAAAGCAAAAAAATTATTTTCATTCCGGAATAACTATAGAAGGGAACTATTTCAAGACATTTGATCGCCCAATATTATATGCAAAATCAACTGAAAATCTTATTTTCCGCAATAACACTATAGAAAGAAGCAACGATCTTCCAGCTTTTCACTGGAATGACAAGGTTTTCTTTTTTGAAAAATGTAGAAATTTTCTAATTGATAAAAATAAATTCACAAATGGATTTGAATTTAATCCCCAAAGCGATGTCAAACTGAATATCTGCGATGATCAATCAATTATTTTCAACTAATAAAAAATTGCTGCATCCTTTTGTTGGGTGCAGCAACTATTATCACAAAATGTATTGATATTATTATCGCATAATTTTAAAATAATATATGGAAAATTTCAATTTTAGAACTGAACTTAAGATTAAAAAATCACAATACGATGTAAACTTTGATTCGAAGTTACTATTTATTGGCTCCTGTTTTGCTGAAAATATCGGAAATAAATTTACTGAAAATAAATTTGAAACAATTGTAAATCCTTTTGGAACAAACTACAATCCAATATCGATTTTTCAGTCGCTAGACAGAATTATTGATGAGAAATTATTTTCTACTGACGATCTTTTTTTCGCAGACAACCTATGGAAAAGCCTTTTGCTTCACTCAAATTTTTCAAATAATGAAAAAGAAAATTTCCTAGAAAAAATAAACAAAACTATAGCAGATACTCATGTTTTTTTAAGAAAGGCCGACTTTTTAGTAATGACTTTTGGGACTTCAATGGTCTACGAAGAGGTTAACACGAAGCAAATTGTTGCTAACTGCCACAAATTACCAGACAAAAACTTTAATAGATACAGATTAGAAAGTGGAGAAATCTATAAAAAATTCAAATTGCTTCACGATAAGTTGTCGAGATTAAATCCAAAAATAAAAATTATCATGACAATAAGTCCTGTACGTCACCTAAAAGATGGATTTTTTGAAAATAATCTAAATAAAGCAGTTCTTTTTGATTCTATATCACAAATTATTAAAAACTTCGAAAATGTTGAATATTTTCCCTCTTATGAAATAATGATGGATGATCTTAGAGACTATAGATTCTACAGCGAAGATATGGTTCATCCGAATGGGACTGCAATCGACTACATATATGCGAAGTTTTCCAATGCTTATTTCTCAAATCAAACCCTAGAAAATCTAAAAATTATCAGAAAAATTATGAAAAATGTAAGACACAGACCAGTTAACAGTGGCTCTCAAAGCTACCGTGACTTCTGCGTAAATTCTCTTGACGAGATTAAGGCATTCACAGGGAGACATCCACAGATTGATATGGGACTAGAAAAGGATTTCTTTGAATCAGCTTTAAAGAAATAAAAATGTAAACCCCTAGACGCAACAAAACCCAGAAGTAGTTCTGGGTTTCAGTTTGTTGTAATTTTTGTCAAGAAGTAAAAAAAAAGTCCGGCAACGACCTACCTTCCCACGAAAACGCAGTATTCTTGGCGCAGAAGGGTTTAACTTCC
>JAFGXN010000018.1 GCA_016936615.1 Spirochaetales bacterium
AGAAATTTTTAAGCAATTAGCGGATAAAAATTACTAGATTCTAAAAAAAGATGCCAACTTCTTGAGGCTCAAAGATTGATGCTCTAAATCATCACTAACAGAGGCTAGATTTTCTGATGCGGATGCATTATTCTGAACCGTTTTATCTAGTTCGATGAGTGTCTCATTGATCTGCTCAATCCCCTTAGACTGCTCCTTTCCCCCATGAGCAATATCGTTGATATATTCACTAGTCTTCTGTATACTCTCAAAAATTTTCATAAAGCGGCTATCTGTCTCTTCTGCAATCTTCATACTAGAATCTGAGATAAGATTGATATCATCTGCTGCATGTGCAGTCTTCTCAGCTAACTTACGAATCTCACCAGCTACAACAGCAAAGCCCTTCCCTTTTTCTCCAGCCCTTGCTGACTCGATAGAAGCATTCAAGGCTAACATATTAGTCTGCGAAGCAATCTCCTGTATAACTTCGATTTTATCTACAATATCACGAATTGCAGCAACTGTTTGAGCTAGGTTCTCTTTATTTTTTTCTACCTCAACAAATGCAGAACCAGCAACCTCTTTTGTAATCAAGGCATTATCTGTATTCTGCTGAACACTAGAGGTCAACTCTTCCATTGTAGCTGCTAACTCCTCCGACGATGAAGCCTGCATTGAGGCACTACTCGAAACCTTCTGTGCAGCATTATTAACCTTCTCACTACCATCAAGAACCTTCGCGACAGATTCATTTATCGACATAATTATAGCTCTAACCTTTTGAAGCATCAAATCTAAGGCCTTGTTAAGAGCAGAAATCTCATCTTTACCAGCAATCTTAGGCGAAACAGAGAGATCCCCTTCTGCCACAAGAGAAAAAACCTCAATCGCATCATTTAGAGGATGAATAATTCTGCGATAGAATCGTATCAGAAACGGGATAAGAAAGGCCAAAAGCACAAACAATGAGATACCAACCAATCCGAACATAAAAACAAGAAGCTTATCCCCCTCTGAGTAGACCTTTTCCATAACATTCTCAATTGCTTGAATATCAATAGCAGTAACTATGTAAATATCACTTTTTTGAAATCTCGTAACATATGCTAATCGCGTACTAACAACACCATCTGCATTCTCAAGCGGATACTCAACAAAGCCACTTCCATCAAGATTTGCAGTATCAACCATCCCACGAACAAAATTATTACCTTCCGCGTCAACTAACAGTGCTAGATCACTTCCGACAAGAGATGGAACCAAAGGATGAGCAATACAAATTACCTGATCGCCAACCTTTTTTCCAACATAAAAATACCCTGCCCCATCTTCATCAAACCTTAAATCCTGAACATAATCTCGAACAACTTCATCGCGAGATAAATTAGAGAATCTTTCAATCTGTCTAGCAAGACCACTCTTGACAACATCGGTAGTTGCCACTAATTTATCACGAACCCCATCATTTAATGTCACATCTATTCGATAAATTGACCTATCAGCTGCATATTTCATTATTACAATTGAAATTCCAGAAATAAAAACTAGACTAAAACTTGTCAAAACAATAATCAAAATAATTTTATGACTTATTTTCATATAGAACTCCTCGAATATACTAAGAATAAAATATTTAATTTCTAAAATCAAATTTTATGATAATTATACCCAAAGACTTATATTAAAAAGGAAAAACTGTTATATTTATATTGAGGTTAAAATGAAATTCACTACATACAAATTTTCTGAAGATTTAACAAGAAATCTTGATAAGTTAGGCTTTGTCAAGCCAACTGATATACAATACAAGGCAATTCCTTCTATATTAAAGGGAGAAGATGTCTTTGCGGTTGCACAAACTGGAACAGGAAAGACAGCTGCATTTGCAATACCAATAATCGAAAATATAAACAAATACAAGACTAGCCGACGCTCATACGGGATTAAGGCTATAGTCATGGCTCCAACAAGAGAGCTGACAATACAGATTGCTAATGTCTTTAAAAAACTTGCACGCCACACAAAAGTGGAAATCTTTTCTCTTTATGGTGGTGTCGAACAGGATAAGCAGATTGAGAAACTTCAAGACGGAATCGATGTTCTTGTGACAACACCTGGAAGAATGTTTGACTTAATCAACCAAAAAGTTCTGCGACTTGACAAGATAGACACACTTGTAATTGATGAGGCTGACCACATGCTTTCGCTTGGCTTTGTCGAAGATATCAAATACATTAAAAAAATGATACATAAAAAACATCAGACTCTATTTTTCTCAGCAACAATAAATCCTGAGATAAAAAAAGTTGCCTTCTCCCAGGTTAAGGCTGATGCGATACGAATACAAATTTCTCCAAAGAATCCTGTATCGAAGAATGTCAAACACTTTATAACATTTGTAGAGATGGATGATAAGAGATTTTTTCTAGAAAGACTTATAAAAGAGAAGCCAAACAAGAAATTTATAGTATTTGTTCGTACTAAGGTAAGAGCTGAACGTGTAGCAGCAGCTATGGATAGAGTAGAAATAACCACATTAACGCTGCACAGTAGCCTAGAACAGGAAGAACGAAATGCTGTAATGCATGCATATCGAAAATCTGCGGTCAAAATTCTTATAGCAACAGATATCAGTGCTAGAGGAATAGATATTGCAGATATTGACTATGTAATCAACTACGATTTACCTGATGACCCAGAAAACTATGTTCATAGAGTAGGAAGAACAGGCCGCGGGGTCAACAAGGGAATAGCTATCTCATTTGTGAGTACAGAAGAAAAAGAGAAGCTTGAAGAGATTAAGAAATTCATCAATGACGATATCAAAGAACTAAAGACAAATATTTCAACAAATCAGATTATCGAAGCAAAGATGCCTAGATACAATTTCGAAGAGCTGATAAACGAAGATGAAATTTGGAAGAAGAAAAAGGTTGTAAAAAAAGAGAAGTCTGAAGCAGCAAGAAAGGCTAAGGTTAAAAAAGCTCAGGAACAGAGAAAAAATAAAAAAAAGAAGAAGAAATAATCGGAGAGAAAGATGAAGATAGCAGTTGGATTAAGCGGCGGTGTAGACTCAGCAGTAGCAGCACTACTTTTGAAACAACAAGGTCACGAGGTAATTTGCATCACAATGCGTGTTATTGATTCTAGCGATGGGCAGGATTCTGATGCTGCAGATATTGCAAAGTCTCTCGGACTTGAACACCGCTATATAGATATGACTTCAGAATACAAGAGTCAAATAATAGACTATATCCAGGAAGATTACCTATCTGGGAGAACCCCAAATCCTTGCGTAAAATGTAATCGCGAGGTGAAATTTGGAATTTTCTTACAAAAAGTAAAAGATTCTGGTCTCGACTTCGATAAATTCGCAACTGGACACTACGCAGGCATCTACAAAGATGACTCAACCAACCGATATATACTTCGCAAAGGAAAATTCTCTGATAAAGATCAAGCATATTTTCTCTCACTCCTAACACAAGAACAACTATCTACTATTATCTTCCCGTTAGCAGATATGCGAAAACCTGATGTTAGGGCAATTGCCAGAGATGCAGGACTTGCAGTTTCTTCAAAAAAAGAGAGCCAAGATCTATGCCTCGGCGAGTATCGCCACTTTTTTACAAAAAGCTCTGGACCTGGAAATTTTGTTTACACAAAAGACTCCCATATACTTGGAAAACATAAGGGTTTTGAAAACTACACAATTGGACAACGCAAAGGGCTTGGAATCGGTTGGAGCACACCCCTCTACGTGGTTGACATTGACACAACAACAAACACAGTATATCTAGGAGAAGATGAAGATCTTTTTTCAAAAAAAATGATTATCCGCGACATAAACTGGATAAAGGTAGACTCCCCAGCTCTCCCATTCTCAGGAAAAATAAAAATCCGATACCGAGATGAGGGCGACGAGGCTCAATTAATAGAGAAACTAGACAACAACCGTTATCTAGTCGAGTTTGAGACCCCGCGACGTGCAATAACACCAGGTCAGCTCGCAGTATGCTATGATGGACCTGATGTCTGCTTCGCAGGATTTATCGAATCAGCAGTAAAAAATTAAAATTTTTGCTCACGCATGTAGATATTCAATTTTCCACTATTCTCATAATTATCATATCCATTAACCTTTTCTGGTTTAAAATGAATCAACAACTTGTAATTATTACTTGGCTTAAAATCATTTACATGAAAGGTATAAATATTAAAGATGTCCAAAGATCCTGTTATCGAATCATGAATATCAGCATCAAGATTTGCACTATCCCTAAGTAGCTCAACCTTTGAAATTTCAACAGGAGAACCAATCCCTTTATCAAGAACAAACTGATAACTTCCTCTACCAGAAATTTTATCCTCAAGATAGAAAGTTGCAGTCTTAGTGCTCGAGATATCCAAGCTACCAAGCTTAACAGAAGGCTTGTAAACTCTGTAATCGATATCTCTAGCAGCTAACCTCTGGTAATGAGCCTCAATCCGAGGAAGAAAAAGCTCCCAAGATTGTAGAGATTTATTAGTCCACAGGACCTCAGATAAAGCAGAGAGCCTAGGGAATGCCATATACTCAAGGTGGCTAGAAGATCTAATATACTCAGACCACAATTGACCCTGAGAACCAATGAAATTTTTCCTTAACTCTTGCGGTGTGCCAGAAGGAATAGGATCAAACTCGTAGACCTTCTTCATAGGCAGAAAACCACCAATACCCAAAGGCTCTGTAGCCGAATACTCCTGTTTGTAATCAAAATATGTAAAATGTCGATAGACATTAAGAACCTTATTCCCATTTGCAGCAGCAGGAATCGCCTTAGAGGTCGAGAACCAAGGCATAATAATGACTTCAGGCGAGGTATTATCGTTAAAAATCTCCTCCCATCCCAACACCCTCTTTCCTTTTGCCTCAAGATAATCGACAAGCTGATCTATCCACTCATAATAGAGCTGATGAAAATTTGAAAACCCGCCCTCTTCGACCATATTCTTAGCAAGATCACTACTCATCCACTGAGTAAGCGGCGCCTCATCTCCACCAATATGAATATACTCTCCAGGAAAAATATCCATAATCTCATCAAAAATGTCGAAGATTACCTGCTGGACCTCAGCAGAAGGGTTAAGAATATCAGAAGAGATGCCCCAAGTTGTCCTAACATCTATCTGCTTCTCTGGGAAATTACCAAACTCAGGATAAGATGCAACAATCGCAGCACTGTGACCAGGAACATCTATCTCTGGCACAATTGTAATAAACCTTTGATTAGCATACTCAACAATCTCTCTCAAATCCTCCTGAGTGTAGAATCCACCATAGACCTCATCCTCATAATAAGGTTTCTGCAAAAGATGGCTAATCCTGGTTCTTTTACGAAAAGCACCAATCTCTGTCAACTTAGGATATTTTTTGATCTCGACGCGCCACCCCTGATCATCAGTCAAATGCCAATGGAGCCGATTAAGCTTATGAACCGCCATCGCGTCGAGCATCTTCAGGATAGTCTCTTTTGGGAAAAAATGCCTGCTCGAGTCAATGTGCAGCCCTCGCCACGGGAAATTCGGGAAATCCTCAATCTTTAGGCAAGGAAGCCTCACTGTCGAGAGATTGTTTTTTTCCCACCAAAGCTCATGCGGCATAACTTGGAATAAAGTCTGAGTTGCGTAGAAAAGACCAAGGTCATCTGCAGCAACAAGCTTCATAATCGACTCATTTATCTCAAGAAGGTAGTGGCCTGCTTCAAGCTTCGGATCATACTGCAAGACAATAACATTTGCCGAATTAGCAACATCGCTTCTAAGTTGAATAGAAGAGTTACTCAAGAAAAAATTCAAATGATCCACAATAACAGACGATTCTGTCAGGTTTATCAAATTCGTTCTATTAGTTAAAATAAAATTTTTCCCATCTACTAACTCAAAGAGCTGAGGCTGTGGAACAACAGCAATCCGCTGAGGTTGCGCTGAATAGTGAGAAACGCACGAGAAACTTAGCAAAAAAAACAAAATTGCAATAAAGTTTTTTGCTTTAAACATAAAAATCCTCCATTTTAGGTAACTGGCAATTGAAATCTGCCGATTAAATAACTACAGTATCATAATAACATATTCTTGGAGATTTTATGAAAAAAAAATTACTTACAATACTAATATTACTAACTATAATCGGATGTAAAACTGAGGAGAGTTTCACATATCAACCAAACGAGATCCAAGTAGACACAACACAACCTCTTACGCACATTATTCCACGTCCAACAAGTGTTGAAGAGTGTGAAGGCAGCTTCACCTTTATCAGAGGATTCTACATAGCATACTCAGCGCAGGAATTTCAAGCCCAGGCAGTAAGAATTGCAACACTACTCGAGGCAATGTTCCCAGAAGGACTTCGAGTTGTCTATGCACCAAACCCCCAGATGCTCAAAGGCAGATTTTTGCTTTTGCAAAAAGGAGCAGCTGAACAATCTTACAGAATTGAAGTTAAAAAATGGCAAATAGAGATAACAGCTAACTCCGAAAAGGGCATTTTTTACGCAGCGCAATCACTACGACAGTTACTACCAGCTGAGATAGAGACAAACTCATACGTTATTGATACAACAGTCTCTCTAAAATGCATGGTTATACAAGATAATTGGATGGAAAATATTCGTGGAATACAGATTCCTAGCACCGACCTAACAACAAACAGGGCAAAGCGAGATATAATCAACCTCCTTTCAACAATGAAACTGAACAGCCTATTTATCGAACTAGATAAAGTCAACCTTGGACAGAAACTGACCCAAGACCTACATGAAATTTTTGTAGAGATAATTCCTTTTTTTACAAAAAAAAATCACTATCTGCTAGAGAATCAAGCTGAGATAATAGATCTCTGCAAAAAAAATAAGATTAAAAGAATTATTATTAAAGATAGCATCGAAATCGACACAATCAAATTAAAGATTCTATCAAAGAAATTAGCAGAAAATGACATAGAAATAATTTTCGACCAACTAGAATATACAAAAAAAAATCAGACTTTTCTCTGGAGTAATATGATAGAGAAAGGCTATACAGATCTGCTTAGTGCCAAAAAGAGCAATATTACTCCCATATGCTTTCCTGAAATTTTTAACAACCCATATGGAAATGAGGAAAAAACAATAAAAAGATTTGGTGGTTTATCGCTAAAGGAGCTCTACCACAAGAGTCCTTTTTTAGATTTCCCGGCATCTGGGATCGACAGCATTGTCGCAATATCTAATAGCAACAAACTTCCGGGATACAACCCGATTGAAGGGGTGATAGCAGTAACAGAGATTGTTTGGGCTAAAAGGCTGCCACTAGAGATATCAATATTTGAAAGCATAGTAGATGAATTGAAAAAAAGATTTGAGATAACAGAGAATAGTTTTTATATTAAAAGAGAGGAGTTGTGGCAAAACTAGTGTACCGAATTGTGTGCCTAGCTTGTAAAGATACAAATTCATGAATATTTATGCATAAACAGATTTGAAATACAGAATTTTAATCCAAATTCTGTATTTTTTTGCATGATTTTTTCTAAGCACACAAATCGTAACACTTATAGAACACTTATCTTGACACACCAGAATTTACATATTAACATTAAAACACTATTAAAACATTATGTACTTTTTGGAGGTATTATGAAAATTTTCTTAAAAAATTTCTCTATTCTAGGGATATTGCTTCTCTTAGCAGGCTGCGATAATTTTGTGAAAAAGCAAATCGTTTCGCAGAAAGATCAAACTGCTATCGAATTCTCAAGCGGTCAATCCGCACCAGCTCAGGATTTCAGGCCGACAATGACAACTTGGATGCCCGAAGATGGGCAAACCCATGAAATTGGTTATCTATCAAATTCTGCTGATGGTAAATGGATCAAGACTTGGACAACTTCACGAAATGACGGACCTGGTTCAATGCTAAAAACCTCCCCGACGCGGCTACCTCTCGGTGAATACACAGCGACCTTTCAGGTTTGGCACAAACAATCTGCAGGAAAGGTTTTAGGCGAACTTAGAGCATGGAGTGGAGATTCTCTTATCGCTAGCAAGCCGTTAATAAGCGAAACCTTTCCTGATTATAACAATGGCGGCTACCAAAGAGCCCAGCTGGAATTTACAATTCCAGAAAATTCTGAAAATATTTGGCTAGAACTCTACTATGCAAACAATCACTACATTTGGACTGGTGCAGTCAGCCTTACTCGAACAACGACCAAGCGACCATTCTACAACATAGCCCACAGATCTAACACCATATCAAAAGTTAACGAGATGGTAAATCTACAGGCAAACGCAATTGAATGCGACATAACTCCAACATTAGTCGATGACAAGATTGAATTCTATGTCTATCACGCTGGAGATACCAGCTACACAAACTACAGCGATTTTGACGAATTTCTTACAAACCTTAAATCTCACCTAGATTCGCAATCAATTGCACTGACAATGTTTGATTGTAAGCAAAAATCTTCAATTTCACCCGAAGCATATGCAACTGCTCTTGCACAGCGACTAATCCAAGTGGGATTCAACCCAGACCACGTTGTTATGTCTGTACCAGGCAATGTTGCTGGAATTTTCAGTCAGACTCTAAAACAACCAGATCAAAATGGAAATGTTATGTTTGATTGTGGAATTGATTCATATCTTGAGAGCTATAGCGGGCTTAGTGCTCTCCAATGGATAGAACAGGTTGAGTTAACAGGCGCAAGCTTTGTGGGAGTTGGAATCGACGCGGCTGTAATTTTTTCTCCAATGCATGTTTGGATGCCATGGATTCAGACAATGACCAACCGACGAGACCAATTAGGTAACTACAAGAAAGCATATTTTTGGACGCTTAATTCCAAGGCCTCAATGAGAAAATGCATAGATTACAACTGTGATGGAATTATAACCAACTATCCTGACAGATTGAACGAGGTTCTTAACGAAGCCAACTACCAAGCAATTGTCAGACCTGCGACACAGCAAGATAACCAATTCTCTGTACACGGATTCGAATAGTTTTTTTTCAAAAAAAAAGCAACGCTCCTAGAAATCAATTCTTCATGCGGAGCGTTGCATTTATTACAAATTATATAATCAAGTTGCCTGGTTGTGGACACTGAAGACTGAGCGCCCAGATGGATCAGCTTTTTTTTCAAACTCCTTACTCCATCTGTAAGCTGTCGGGCTACTGCAAGCAATAGTCGGTCCAGTAGGAACAAGTCCGGCAGAACTCTGATGAGGAAAATGTTTATCAAAAATTGTTCGATAATAATACTCCTCTTTCGACATTGGAACATTGACATGGAATCGCTTTGAAGCATTCTCCATCATCTGATCAGTAATCTCTTTCTCAGTAAACTCTTTCAGATAATCAATCCAGCCATAACCAACACCATCTGAGAACTGCTCTTTCTGTCGCCATAGAACTTCATCTGGAATGTAGCCTGTGAAAGCCTCTCTCAATATGTGTTTCTCCATTCTGCCATCGACACACATTTTTTGCTGCGGATCAAAGCTCATAGCCAAATCTAGAAATTCTTTATCAAGAAAAGGCACACGAGTCTCTAGTCCCCAAGCAGATGTTGACTTGTTGGCTCTTAGACAATCATATTTATTTAACATTCCAAGCTTACGCACTGTCTCAGCATGCAACTCCTGCTTGTTAGGCGCCTTATGAAAGTATAAATATCCACCAAAAGCCTCATCAGCACCCTCTCCAGACAAGATCATTTTGATTCCCATCGATTTAATCTTCCTAGCCATCAAGAACATCGGCGTTGCAGCCCTAATTGTTGTAACATCATATGTCTCTAGATGGTAGATTACATCAGGAATAGCATCAAAACCTTCCTGTATTGTATAGGTAATCGAATGGTGAACAGTTCCTAGCGCATCAGCTACCTTCTTAGCAGCAGCTAAATCTGGAGAACCCTCTAGGCCGATTGAAAAAGAGTGAAGCCTTGGCCACCAAGCCTGCTCAGTGTCGCCAGACTCTACCCTCTTATCTGCGTATTTTGCAGCAATCGCAGCAATGATAGAAGAATCCAAACCTCCAGATATCAAAATCCCATAAGGAACATCTGACATCAACTGCCTTTTTACAGAAGCCTCAAGACCAAGCCTTAATTCAACTGGATCTATCTTCCTGCTTGGAAGTCGAGTCTGCCACTCAGGTGCATAGTATTTTTCAAAAGACTTCGAATCTCCCAGATAATAGTGTCCAGGAGGAAACTCCTCAATCTTTGTACAATAATCGACTAATGCCTTCATCTCGGACGCAAAATAAAACTGACCAAACTCATCCCATCCAATATACAACGGAATAATCCCGATATGATCCCTAGCAATAAGGTACTTTCCTGTTGAAGGTTCATATAAAGCAAAAGCAAAGATCCCATTTATCATTTTTACAAAATCAGGACCAAATTCATCATAAAGATAAAGCAAAACCTCACAATCTGAACGAGTTTGCCACAAGTGTTCAGATTTCAAAGACTTTCGTAACTCTACATGATTATAAATTTCGCCATTAACAGCTAATACATTTCCATTTTTCTTATCATACAAGGGTTGCGCACCAGTCTCTACATCAACTATAGATAGTCTCTCATGAGCAATCACACACTTCTCATCCTGATAAATACCACTCCAATCAGGACCTCTATGTCTAAGCTTCTTAGACATCATCAAAATTTTACTTCTCAAGCTTTCGGAAGTTTCTTGGCAATCTAATATTCCAGTTATACCACACATCTCAAGCCTCCTCTTATAATTAAATCTACAACAATTATGTCGTAACAATCAACAAATAACAACAAAAATGTATGAACATTTAAATATCGACAACAAAAAGCACTTTTTTATATTTTTTAATCAAAAGAACATCCTTCTTTATTTATAAAAATATAAAATTGATATTAATCTAATTTTAGTATAGAATCTTAAAAAGAGGAAATTATGAGAACAAAACTTTTTGCAAGCGATTTAGACGATACCCTACTAAACTCAGAGCTTAAAATCTCTGAGCCTGACCGAGAAGCTCTCAGATCTCTTGAAAAGAATAATGTCAAAGCAGTAATCTGCACTGGAAGGCCTGAAGCTAGCACGGCCAGATATGCAAAGACAATATTCGCTGAGCATGAGAACAACTTCATAGTCTCGTTCAACGGATCGCTAGTTTCAAATATTTCAGGGACTAACACAATTTTTGCAAGAGGTATTGCCCTCGAGACAGCCAAGAAGATCATATCAGCTGGAAGAAAATACGATATAACTATCCAAGTATTTGATCGCAAATTCTTCTATATTGAACGACAGACTGAAGAAGCTGAATTTTATAACTCCACAACTGGGATTGAATGGAAGATTTTATCTCCCCTTGAGGAAAAAGTTGACTTTGAACCCTTTAAAATAATTTTTCACGGTAAGCACGAAATATTGATGGAAATTCATAAAGATTTTAGCAAACTCCCAACCTCAGACTTTCATTTTGTCTTCTCCAAACCCTACTTTCTCGAGATTCTCCCCAAAGATGTAAACAAAGCAATCGCACTTCAGGCTCTTTGCGACTATCTTAAGATTCCAATGGAAAAAACCGCTGCAGCTGGAGACAGTTTCAACGATCTCGAGATGATAAAGACTACCAAGTGGTCAGGTGTTCCGTCAAATGCAAAAGAACAACTAAAAAGTCATGCTGACTATATTAGCCCTAACTCAAACAATGAGTCTGCTGTTTCAGATATAATAAAATTTTTACCCTAAAGCCATTTAAATTCTAATAATGAGCTGGAGATCAGAGCAGATTAACAAAAAAAATCCAAAACGACAATAATTGTTTGATAAAAACCAGTTTTTGCTATATAATGTTTTTAAGATGAATGAAAAAAATGAAATATTACAAGAAATTACACAAAGAAGTAGCGCTGAATTTTACATAAACAAAAAGATAGACAGAAACATTTTAAACAGAATACTCGAGGCTGGTCGTCTAGCACCATCTGCAAAAAATCGACAAGCTTGGAGATTTATTGTCATAGACAAGGACGAACTAATAAAAGAGATCAAGGGAGCTGCATACCAGCTATCAATTGTGGGAGAATCAGCTGCAGTAGTAGCAGTTTGCACCACGAATATTGAATACATGATGCCCAACAGACAACTATCCTACCCCATAGATCTAAGTTTTGCAACTGCATTTATGATGCTACAAGCTGAAAAAGAAGGAGTATCTAGTCGAGTAATAACAACCTACGATGAAGAAGAGATCAAAGAGGTGCTAAATGTTCCTCACTCGATGAAAGTCGTTATGCTCTTGACCCTTGGCTATACCGAAGAAGAAAAAGAGAGACAGCAAGCAGATCGAAAAGAACTAAAGAGCATATCATCTTTTAACCACTGGTAAGAACTATTTTTTTCTTGAATAATATCTATCAAATCCTAGCTTGATAATTGTTGAAACTAAATCTTTAGCAGAAATACCGCCATGTTCACACATCTTAGGAAACATACTGATCATAGTAAATCCAGGAATCGTGTTTATCTCATTAAGATAGATCTTTCCACTATCCTTATCAACAAAAAAATCCACACGTGAAAAGCCATCAGCACACACAGATTGAAAGGCCTTAACAGCACTCTCCCTAATAAAAGCCAAATCTGAATCAGAAAGATTCGCATTAAGCTCGAGACTTGCACCATTAGGATCGTTATACTTCGCATCATAATCGTAGAACTCATGGGTAGGAAGAATCTCTCCCGGGCCATAACACTCATAGCGACCTAGACCACCCAAAACAGCACATTCAACCTCACGAACCCTTAAAAAAGGCTCTACCAAGACTTTAGAGTCTATATCCGAAGCCAAAGATAGGGACTGAACTAGTGACTCTCTATCTGAAGCCTTAGAAGTTCCAACACTAGATCCAGCATTAGAAGGCTTTACAAAAACAGGATAATCAAACTTCTTCTCTATATCGTTTACAGCACTCTCAATATCAAAATTATTTTCAAAAATCAAATCATCTAGCACCGGAATGCCGACCTGTCTCCATACCTGCTTAGCAACAGCCTTATCCATCCCAAGACTACTCCCAAGAACCCCAGAACCAGCATACGGCAAGTCCATAATATCAAGTAAGCCCTGAACAGTTCCATCCTCACCGTTATTCCCGTGAAGAATAGGAAAGACAAAATCCACATGAAGATTATTTCCAGCAACAGCCATCCCTTGACCAGGAATTAATGCTACAATATTTTCCTTTTTCTCAACTATAACTAAAGATCTTCCATCTATCTTAGTCGAATCCTGTAGAAACCATACACCATCACGAGAAATACCAATCAGCACTAAATTAAATTTCTCAGTATCTAAAGCCCTTACAACATTCAAAGCAGACATCAAAGAGATGTCATGCTCGCTTGATTTACCACCATAGAGTACTACAACATTTTTTTTCATTATTTACCCCAAAAAGAACTATTCTTCAGCTTCAATTTCAAATTCACGATTTGCATGATCAATAACAAAAGAATAATCAAAAATTTCGCTTGGCTTACCATCCTGAGTCACATAATAATAACCACCAGTCTCAAGACCCTTAGTTAAATCAAGGTCAAGAACAATATTACCAGAAACAGGACCAGCAACATACATCTCTCCAGTCATCTTCCCGTTAGCAGCTAAACTACACTCAACAACAGATTTACCAGTGACAACTACATCAAAATCACAGTAATTATCATAAGTCATCTCGATAGTTACTTTAAAAAATCCAAGCTTCCCACGATAGTGAAAAGAACCTGATTTTAAACCATCGATAGTAGCAGTTCCTAACTTACCAACCTTAGGATTTCTGTTTAAAGAATTCTCAACAGTTCTGTAATAAGTCATCAAAAAGTCTGAATTAGATAAAGTCAGGCTTTCAGAAGACTGAGGTATATGTTCAATACCATTCAAAGAACCCATAGAAATTAAAGAAAAGCTCAAAATTAAAGCTAACGCTAAAATAAAATACTTCTTCATATCTTACTCCTCTCCCCCTATTAAGTGTAATAAATATTTCACAAACTGTAAAGCGAAAAATCAAAAAATTACATTATAATCCAAAAAAGGCAGCATCAAAATGCGCAGGAATAGTCTTTGTAGAACCATACAAGGTTACATTATAACAACTTGCAGGATCATTAGTCTTCTTAGCAGATTTTAGAATTAGACAAAACTCCAGTTCACCCTCATAAATCCCGTTAGTCCTGTTCTTCCCAGTTAGAGTTCCATTCTTCTGCATACTCACAGCAACACGCTGAGGATTTCCGGGGAAATCATTCAAAAACAAAAAGAACTCTCTATAATTACTATACCTAGTCTGGATATTATCCAATCCATCAAAGACATAATTGACTTCACCTTCTAATCCAAGCTGTCTCTCATTTTCCATAGCCTCGAATACTCCATGCATATTGTTCAACCTAAAGTGAGATTTCATAACAGTGAGCAATACCTGAAAGGCAAATTCCTCATGTGTAATCATCCTATATCCAGAGAACAAAGAACTCTGAGCCCCCTCAACCCCATCAGAATTGAGCAAGGCAATCTTATATTTGACCTCGCCTGGTGGCACAATTCCTAGATCGTTATGAATATCAATGAAACATACCTTATTATTATGAGAATCAAAATACCTGTTCCTCTCAGAACTATTTGAGCAAGCAACATGCCATGCCTCATGATATCCCCAATTAGGATCTACAACCAGATCCAACAAAGCAGGAAAGCTAGTAGGAGCGGAAGTCTTAGTCTTAGAAGATGCATCAGCCTGATAAAACTCAGGACTAAAAGAAGGTCTCTGTCTATACACCTTTATCCCTGCAAAATCGTAAACTGAATTAGCTACAACAATCTCAATACCATCAAGCCGATCTCCCCTTGTGACTTGAATATCACTCAACGGAACAGCTGGAAGAGCTCCAGCTACACCAGAAGCACTGCTAGAGGTAGGAAATTTTGATACTGAGCCACTATTTTTGATAAAGACATGATAGTAATAACCAACACCCTCCTCGACATCAGAATCTGCATAAGTTGTTAACTGAGCCTCGGCATTATATTCAACCTCTGCTATTTTAACTGCGGATTCATCAAAGGAGGTACTATTAGATCTAAAAATCTCATAATACTCAGGAACAAATCCATCAATAGGCTTAGTAAAAATTTTAACATCTATCCTGTCTAAATATCCCCGGTTAGTAGCATAGACACTAGTTGGTCGTGGCATAAATCGACCAAGAACATAGGCATCCTCACCATCACCAGTCTCTTCACTATAAGCAATTACCCTAAAATTATACTCATTATCAATACTCAACCAGGGCTGATCTTCATATTTTAATTCAAAATTAGCTACATTCTTATCCTCAATAATAGGTTCCAACAGTGTCCACGAATTCCCCTGTTGAGCAAAGACTTTGTAACCTGATACAGTAACATCATCTGGAACACTCCACTCTAGCAATATCTTATCTGAATAATCACCATAACTCGCAGATAAGTCCTGAACCGGAGCAGGAGCATTAGGGTTCAAAGTACACCCAGACATAACTACAGGATTAGTAAATCCACCATCAAACTCAACAATCAGACGATAATAAAATTGGTAATCTCGTTTATTCCAATCTTCAGAAATCAATTCAATAGAATCTGTAAAAGTTAAAGTATTCCCTTCCCATTCAAAATTTTCATCAAAATCTTTCAAATATGTAAAATCAGGCTCTTCAGGAAACACTACCCCAACCTTAGATCTAAAAATTTTTACATCTTTAATATCTCCCAACACAGAAGAGTCCCAATCCCAGGAGATTTTAATCTCACTTTCCCTAGTGCCTCGAATACTCATCCTCTCAAACGAGGGTTTTGTCTTAACAGCAATAGACTCACTACGGTATACTTCCCTTCCTAGCTTATCTAGAGCAGAAACATAATATACATAATTAGAAAAAGGTTCTAATCCGAAATCAGAGAATGCAATGTAAGAACCAGACAAACCAGTCTTTATCAATGAAAAAAGAGGATCTGTTGATTTTTTTCGAAAAACAGCAGTCATATAAACAGTATTAGGCTTATTCCAGCTCAACTCGACAACACCAGAACCAACCGCTGCTGCCTCAAAATTGGTCAACATATAGATAGATGGTTTCTCAACCTTCTTCTCAGGTAAAATCTGAGAACCAAGAGACTTAGAATTAGGAACAACGTCTTCATTTGAAATAAACGAACAAGAACAAAAATAAAGAACAATGCTAAATAAACAAATCAACCTCTTCATAAAATTAAAAACCCCTTAAGCATGATATTACAACAGGTTTTGTTTTTAAGCTAGTTTTAATCTCATTTTTTTTGTCAAAATCTGGTTAAATTTAAAATGGCTCCTTTTGTAGGAGCCACTATTTAAGGCAAAGTCTGCAGATAAGAGGTTACTGCTGCCCGGTCAAAATCCCAAGTAATTCTAACCTCAGGATTAGAACCATTCTTAACCCTGTAACCACCACCAGACTTACGTCCATCAGTAACAATGATGTCAAAGATCACGTAGCCTGAATAGATACCGCTTACAGAGTCACCGCCCACCAGTGTACCATTTGCAGACCAGCTAGCGAAAGAGGTCTGAGGCATAGCTGGGTGATCATTAAGAGTCATAAAATAGTCTCTGTAATTATTGTAATAAATAGGAACCTTTACAGTTGTTCCAAAATCAGGTCTATACTGAAGGCTTCCTGTCACATCACCATTTACATCGTCATCTGCTGCAGGACCTGTTCCACCAAGATGGATCTTGACCATCTTAAACTGAGATCTATCAATCGTAGCCAAGAATTCAGCCAGAAACTCATCATTTGTCAAAGCTCTATAACCTGTATCTACATCACTCTCAACAGAGGCAACATCATCAAAATTCTTAAGCACAATCTTGTACTCAATTGGTCCACGAGCCTTAGTTTGACCACAAACTTGATCTATCTGACAACTATCTGAATATGATGATTCTGTAACATCAGATGCAATTTTCTCCCAACTACTCTTAAGTCGGTTAGGATTAACCTTGTATTTAAGCATCTGCTCATAATTATCAGGATAATTATCGCCTAGTTCACCAGCATATTTTTCTTTCTTTTCATACAAAGGCTGATAATACTCATATCTTCGATATATATCGTAATTCTTATAATCCACATTGGTGCTTAGACAAGTAATTGTAACTGTATCTCCTTGCCCCTTTGATGCGCTAAATGATGGCTTTGGCATCTGACCTGCACGACCCTTATCAACTAGCGAAAACGCACCTAAATTATCCTCTTCAGCAGTAGAGACAATCCTCACTGCATAGTAGTAATCAGTATCAACATTCGCAGTAGTATCCTCATAGGACATCACATCCTCAGTAGGAGTAAGGCTTGTAACCTCTTCTGCTCCAGCCATATCCGAAGAGATTGAACGAAACAACTTATACTCAGCAATTGTATCAAAATTAGCAAAGCCATTCCACGACAAGACTATCTTCGAGGAGTATGCCAATTTAGTTGCTCTAAAATTAACTGGAACTGGAATAACCCATCCCTTAAAGACTGAAGATTGCTCGCCCATAAGAATAGTTCCATCATCTTCATCACGTCCAACTGGAATTATAAAATACTCAACCTCGCCCTGAACCGCAATAGAATCAACATAATTTGTATCAGTCAAGTTATTTGCAAGTATCTCAAAGTTCTGAGAATCAGGCATCTTTCTGTAGATCTGATAATATTCAGCCGCAGAAGCTCCATCAAACTCAACAACAGGATCCCAGCTGATAGTTATCTTCGAAGCGTATAGACCTTGTGAGACCACAATATTCTGCGGTGCAATTGGTGCCGAAGCACTTAGACCATAGCTTCCTACCATATTTGAGCGAAAAGACTCTAGCCCAGCATAGATTGCTGAAATCTCATAGTAGAAAAACTTTCCAACATCAGCCTCATCAACAGAATCTACATAACTTACAACCAAGCTACTCTCACCCGTAGAATCAATAGTCAAACCAGATAACGGAATAACAAATGACTCAAATTCAGAAGAGTGTCGGCTTCGAGTTCTATAAATTTTAAACCCACTAACTGTAGGCCAAGACTTCAACCACTGCCATGAAAGCTTAATCGATGGCTCAGTAGTTCCTAGCGCAGAAAGCCCTATAGGACTAATTGCTGTCTTAACCTTCAGATCTGAAGACTCATACAATATGTCATTCTTACTATTCCGAGATTGAATACGATAGACATAATCTGTTCCGCTCTGCATCCTATCATCAAAGAAAGCAGTTGTACGATTTGACAAATTCCCAGCAATTATCTCAAAATCCTTATCACTAGAAAGCTTCCTCAAAATCACATACTTGTAAGCATAGGGAGAAATATCCCAAGATAACCTAACACTACGTGGAGTAGAATCGCTCAATCTAAAGTTCTCTACCGCAAAGATATTAACCTCAGGCCGACTCTGACCACCATCTACCCCAATATTAGAACCTATAGAACCTGTATTCGGGATAATACCTGAAGTATCAACCCCGAATTTACAGCCAACAAAGATTGCCAACAGCAATATATAAAATAAATATTTAGTATTTTTCATAAGAATCCCTCCTTAACTAGATAATTTAGCCTTTTATTGAAAAAAGGCTAAATCTTTAATTAAGTTGTCATTTGCATTGAAAGTTGTCTCATAAATCTGACCGTTTACAGTCTGAAACACCTTTATAGAACCTGAATCTTTTGGAGTATAATCGATATACATGTCATGAAACTCAACAGAACCAGAGTAATTACTATTCAGGCTTGTTAAAGTTATGGAACCATTATAAACCCCTTTATGATGAGTTTTAGGAGATCCTGCTTGATCCCTTATTATTTGATTATCAAGAATCAATAATCCATTCGAATAATTTAAAAAACTAAATGTTTTCTTAAAAACAAACCAATAAGAAGTGCCTCCTGTCGTAAATGATGCAGAACCAGTAATAGGCTCAGTAATGTTTATAGTCTTATCTGTAGAAGAATCTGCAGCATTCAACGCAATAGTTGCACTTCTAAATGTATTCACGAAATTAGAATACATAGCCAAATTACTCATATCACGTACACAAGGAATCTCCACAGAAAGCGGACTTTCACCTGCAAAATCAGAGTGAGCAGTAATCTGATAATTATACTGAACACCATACAAAGCAGTCTCATCATAATAGAAATCTTCAGAAGAATTACCAACAAGCTCCCCATCTCGATAGATATTATATGAAATTTCTCCAAGATTTGTTGCATCTATAGCAGTCCAACTCAATTTCAATCCATTATCACTATCAAAGTTAGTTGGTAAAAAAGAGACCTTTGTAAAGTGAGACGGTTTCACCATTGTTGCAGTTGTAACAATCTCTGTATAAGGGCTCTTCTTGCCCGCAGGAGTCTCTCGTTGTAATCGGTAAGAGTATACGATACCAGGAAGAATATCAGAATCCTCATAGCTACTCTCAGTTCCATCTACAGTGATTACACTCCAATCTTCACCATCTTCACTTCTCTCAACGTAGTAATTTGAAGTATTAGACTCCCTAATCCAGGTCAAAGAGACAGCATCCTCTTTGTCAACACTAGAACTAGCAAAGCCTTCAGGTACAAGAACTGGAATAGAAAGAGGCATAGGATTACCCTCTCCATCAAGAACATAGCCAAAAGGACTATAATACCTACTTCCATCTATCTCTGTAAAAAACCTAACCCTGTAATAAAGCTCACGACCATCCATAATTCGACTAGATGAATCTGTAAAACCTACAGAAGTTGAAAAGTTAGTTGTTAAATTCTCATAACCAAATGCCAAACTCTCAGATCGTTCAACCTCTGAAGCTAATCCACTGGAATTTTCCCACTCGATTCTTATCTGATTATTAGTAATTTCATAATTTGTAATAACTGGAGCAGCTGGGGAAGCAGAACTCAATGTTCGACCACTTACAACTGCAGAAGCTTGACTTATATCAGAGTCTAAAAGTGCATATATCACATAATAATAGGTATTATCAAACTCTAAGCCCTCATCAAGGAAAAAGTTACCACTAGCCACATTAGGAAGCTCTTCAAAGGAACCACCCGCAGAGTTAGATCTCTTTATCAAATACCCAGTAGCACCAACAGAAGGTGTCCAAGAGAGCGCTATCTTATCAGCATACTCCATCTGAGAAGCTCTAATATTCAAAGGCGGATTCAATCCTGTAGCATAACCACTAGAAGCGACACTAAAGCCACTCTCGAGTCCGTCAGAAGCAACAGCCTTAACCATATAGAAATATATAACACCCTGGTTCTCAGGTCTGATAATATCCTCATAGGACAATTCTGTAACATTATCAATAATCTTTACAAATTCTGAATACCTATCGATAGAGCGGTACAACTGATAATGAGTTGCATTCTTTGAAGCTTCCCATGAGATAACAATCTTATCAAGATATTCGCCATCTGATGCCTCTACAGACAATGGAGCCTCAACACCCTCATAAGTAGGTGGAGCTGGCTCTTCTTTCTCAACTTCTGGCAAAGTAGAATCTGACTTACTACCCGTAGGGGTTTCAGTCTTAAATGGAACTTGACACGAAACAAGAAATAGTAACATAAATAAATTCAATTTTATTAAACCACTAATAAAATCTTTCATAAATCCTCCAAGACAGTAGATTACTGTCGGATAAAAACGTAGGGATCATCTGAAAGATCTATATAAAAATTAAGCTGATTTAAATCTTCTGAAAAGGTTGCATAAAAGCTCTTTGAAACAAAGCTCTCATCTAACCCTTCCGCATAATTAAGCCTAACTATGAAATCTTTACTCTCTTTCCCTAAAAAAAACTCGTATCCAGTGCTATAACTTCCGTTACCAACACTAGTACCCTCGGTCTCACCCTCTTTTATAAAAGAATGAGTGAAAGTGCCATCAGCAGTGAACACAAAGACTTCATAGTGGTCATTATACCTATCCTCTGAATCAGAAATCTTGTTACTAGATTTCCACTCACCTGCGATACTTTGCTGAAACTTGCCCAACATAAGATCGCATCCAGAGAAAGAGATAAGTATAAAAAGCACTAAAGCCCATACAAAAACACTCTTTTTCATCATTTCTCCTATTTGTGTATCTTTACAACACAAAGCTAAACTCTGTTATATATAATTC
>JAFGXN010000019.1 GCA_016936615.1 Spirochaetales bacterium
AGGATAAAGAGGAATTAAATTAAAAAATGATAAAAGATTAAATAAAGATGAAAATAGAATTAAATAAATTTTCTCTAATTACCCAAAAAGGTAAAATACACAAACATAAAGGCAAAAACATCATATAAAGCGTGCGCAATTGCAACTAAATGAAGATTTCTTGTCTTTAAGTAGATAATACCTAGAAAGATGCCTATAAAAAAGGTCACAACCACACCCTCAATCCCCTGATAGATATGACCTATAGAGAAAAATGCTGAAGAAAAAAGAACTATCAAGGCACTAGGCAATTTTTTCATTACCACAAACAAGTAAGAACGAAAGAACAGCTCCTCGGCATACCCAACAACTGTAGCAAGAAAGATAATCCCCGCCAATGTCAGAGGAAAACTAAGATTAGCAGTTGTTCCAACCATATATGAGTAGTCCTCAAATCCACCTTTTATTAATTGAAAAAGAAGACCAAAAGCAAGATTTATAGTGTAAATAATCAAAGATACCCCGAAAGCAGCAAAAACCACCTTTAAATCGAATTTTTTCACACCAAACTCAGAAAAATCCAATTCCTGCTTTAGAGTTATCCCAAGTAAAACACTTCCAAGTAAAATTATAAAGATAAAGGCTTGAAAGATAAGCATCCTATAATCAAGAAAACTCCCCACATCAATCTGCGGAAGTCCGCTAAGAAGCCCGGAGACAACCGACAATCCAATATAACCTGAAAAGACCGAAATAGGAATAAAATAGAACAAAAACTGCCTTAAACTGAATTTTGATTTTTCCACAACCATTGCTCCTCATTTTTAAAGTGTTTATACAAAAAAAGATAATAAATATATATGGATATTAACAATTTTTTTAAAAAAAATACTGAAACTATCTCAATTTTTTGGGGAATTTTCTTTTTTTACCTAAACATTTCACCAATCCCCTTCCCAATTACATTGATAGCATCTATTCTCCTCGTCGCTAGCCTACTGCTGTTAAAATCGTGCAAGCTCTTTCCAATTATAATTTTGATTTTCTCCATCGTAGCATTTGTGAACAATCTATCAACTTGCAAGAAGATTTTTTCTCCAACCCTCGAACTAGAAAAAATAACTAAGGTCTACGGACGATTAATCTCCGACACGAGAAAGGGGCCAAATTACAAGATAATACAGATTTCCACAAACCAGATAGAGTCAAACAACTCGATTGCCTCAACTACAGGGATTGTAACTATCCTTTTCAAAGATGAAGATTATCTCTACAAATCGAGCAATATCGTAGCAACAGGGAAGTTAATAGACAAAGGGCTTTTTTTAGCTGAAAAAATTGAATTTCTCGACTACGCTAGCCGGATCCAAGGTTTCAGGGCAACTATCCGCGACAAGATCTTCAGGATTCTCGAGACAAAGTCATCAGGCGGGATATTAGCAGCTCTTTTTCTTGGAGACAGGAATCTACTCTCCCCCGGAATTACTGAACTCTTCAGAAAGGCTGGTTGCATGCATATACTTGCCCTCTCTGGAATGCATATCGGATTTATTGCAGCGATAACAGGATTTATCTGCGCTAAATTCCTGAAAAAAAGGGCTGCTCTCCTGACAACCTTAGCCGTTGAGGTCTGTTACTGCTTTCTAGTAAACTCCTCACCATCTGTAACAAGGGCCTTACTGATGTCGACCCTCGGGATATACAACCTACTAACTCACAGCAACTGGTCGGGGAAGAGGGTATTAGGTCTCTCATTCTTGATCCAAGCAACAATTCAACCTATCCAGGTCACATCAATTGGTTTCCTTCTTTCGTATGCTGCTGTAGCTGGAATTATAGTTTTTAACAGTTTTTTCCAAAAAAAACTTAAATGGATCATCCACAACAACTCAATCAGCAGCGCGATAGCTGTATCGTTAAGTGCGATTACATGCACAATCCCATTTATGATATTTATCGCCCCCGAATACAACCTCGGAGGGATCTTTGCTAGCATAATTCTAACCTTTCCAATAATGAGCCTAATTATACTATCTCCAATCTCAATATTTTCTCACGAAATAATTCCACAGGTAGAATTCATAATTGACACCCTTATAAAACTCGTAGAAAAGCTATGCATCTCAATCCTTGAGGCAACTGCTAGTTGCAATTTTCTAATTCTAAGAGGGGAAAAAATTATTATCTTCTATCTGTTACTATTTTCATTGTTATTTTGCTCATATTTAGTTAAAATACTGTATATACACAAGATTCAAAGGTTAACAAATGATAAATTTTAATTCTGTAAGAGAGATTCAAGATCTACTAGAGATCAACAACCTTGCTATGAGCAAGAGATTTGGACAAAATTTTCTAATTTCAGAGCAAGCACGCGAACAACTTATTAGCCTGCTAGACCTTACTGATGATTCTAAGATCTGGGAGATTGGTCCAGGGATTGGTGCAATGAGCTTTGATATTGCAAGGAGGGCAAAATCTCTCTACCTCTTCGAGATTGACAAGGGATTTATCCGGCTTTTGAATGAAAATCTTGTCTCGAATTATCCTAACACACAGATTATCGAAGGAGATATACTTAAGACGTGGAAAAGTTTTCTTAACCCGATTGATATTCCCGATGTTATCTTTGGCAATCTACCCTACTATATTTCAGGATCCATCATTGAAGGATTTATAGAACATAATTTTTTACCTAAAAAAATGGTGTTCACAATTCAAAAAGAGCTAGCACAGAGGCTGTGTGCTACTGCGAATAATAAGAACTTCTCGTATCTCTCACTTGTCTGCCAACTAGACTACAAGATTGAGATTATCAAGACTATATCGAAAAACTGCTTCTATCCAATACCCGAGGTGGAGTCGTCGATTATTGAGATGAGGCTCAAAACGAGCGAAGATGGTTTTTGTCGAGAAGATTTTCTACTTCTGGCTAAGGATTTATTTGCAGCTAGAAGAAAGACAATACAAAATAATCTTAAAAGTGGTAATCTTGCAAAGAAGTATGATATTGATAGAATTTTTAAGGCTTTTTCCGACGCAAATATTGAACTCTCCCGCAGGGGCGAGACCCTGGAGATTGGGGATTATATGGAAATATGTAAAAAATTAAGCCAAGCTAGTTGCTAGCCTGGCTCTGAAATAATCTTAATTTTTCTTAAGCAAGCTCTTGAGGGAGAGCTTCTTCAATCTGGATTTGTAGAGAAGAACAATCGGATACATTATTCCTAGACCAAGAATCCACATCAAGAATATTACCCATTCACTAGCACCGTGGAAGAATGGTATACCTAAAAGAAGGTATAAAACCAAGTGCAAACAGTAGAAAAATAGAGGCTCACTTCCAAACAGAGTTAATACGCAAAATCTCGAACACTCTTTTCGTATCGCAAAGATGAAAAAAGCAATAATCAGATTGTTAATCCCGAATGTAAACAGAAGAAAGATTGGTGAAGGCGGGTATTTTGACATCAAAAAGAAGCTCATAGCACCTTTCTCAGCATCAAATGGAAGATAGCTTCCAAAACTGGTAGTAAGTCGCAAGATGATGAACAATATCAGCAGAACAACTCCTGAGATTGCCATAACCAAGCCAAACCTTTTTCTATCTCTCAAATATAATCTAGCAGCAGCAACTCCGAAGAGAGAACACGCTAACCAAGGCGCAATCGGATAAAAGACCTGTATGGAATTTGTATGGCCTGGCAAAAATAACAATCGAAGCAATGGATTTACCAATCTGTCAGGCTCTCCCAGAAACGATACAAATAGATTTGTCGCAACGAGACAAAGAAAAGCTAACAATATGTTAATCCTGTAGTCGAGGCGATATATCAGTCCACAAATTATCATAGCAAAGCCCAGAGCAGAGAGTACTCCGAAATGCATCAAAATATCAGAACCGCCACCTGGTACGCCAGCCAAGAACTCTGACTGATCTGAAAGAGCACCCAGGAACCAAGCGACATCTTCGATTACAACCTGAAGAACAAGAAGCAGCAATCCTCGCTTAAGAAAATGCAAGGAGATCTGGTTGTTATTCCAACCCCTTGCCTTACGAGATTCTGCAAAAAGAACAACAGATAATCCAGCAAGGAAGAAGAAGCCTGGTGCACAGATGTGAGTCAGCACACGAATAAACAACTGTATCCCTGTAATAGGAGATGCTATTCCTGTCCAGAACTCATTTATATGATACTTTCCAACAAAATAGGATGCATGATCAAGTGCCATCAAGACGATGAACAAACCTCTAGCATAATCTATCGAATAATCTCGATTTTTCTTAATGTCTATTGTAGCACTCTGCGTCATTATTCTACCTCATTTAATTTTTTTTCAAAAGATGAGATAAACTCAACATTTTCAAGACCTATATTATGAACCCTTCGTGTATCTTCTGTAATCTTCTTAAAGTCACTAGAGATTTCAAGCAATTTTTTCCTATTTTGCTTAGACATCTGAACAAGTTCATCTACCCATGCTGTATTCTTTTCTAGGATTGTCCTCATCGAATCAATTGACTGATCTGTCATACTTGAAGACTCTAGCAGATGCCCTACTGCTTCGGTAATCTCGCCTGTTCCTGTAGCTAACTCATCCATACTTACAATTACTTCCTTAAGAGCCGAAGCAACAAGATTAACCTCTTTAGTAATCTTCTGGAAGTACTCACTTGCAGTTCTATTTATACCTGCTGCAGATTTAATATCTTGGATATTATTGTTCAAGGTAGAAGAGATCTGCTTTGTACTCTCAGTTGTAGTCTCAGCAAGCTTTCTAATCTCCTCTGCTACTACAGAGAAACCCTTTCCAGCCTCACCTGCATGAGCTGCCTCAATAGCAGCATTCATCGCAAGCATATTTGTCTGGTCAGCCACATTGACAATAATCTTTATGACATCGAGGATATCTGATGAAGATTTCTCTACCTTGCTAATTGCATCTGTAGAATTCCTCATCTCTTCCTCTCCAGCCCGTGCTGTCGTAACTAGCGAGGTGATACTATCTCCCTTATCCTTAGCAATCCTTGAGATACTTCGAATTGATGAAGCCATCTGCTCTATCGCAGCAGAAGATTCTGAAATCATTGAGCTCTGAGTCTCTACATTCTTTCGAACAACAGCAGTGTTCTGGACCATCTGATCTGTTCCGACCTGATACTCATTCATACCAGTATCCATATGCTCCATCTCTGCATTTATATTTCTCAGACCAGCATCTATGTTCTTAATTGCATCAAGTGTAGCATCAGAGGTCTTTGTTAACTCCTCACCTATCCTCATGCTATTTCTAAAATTATCTGCTAATTGCTTAATCATAGAGTATTTTTGCTTATTCTCAGCAAGCTCCTGCTCTGCAATTCCTACCGCACTCTTGTACAGCAAAAATACAGCAATCGACAGAAATGAGAACAGAACTAAAAAGACATTTGCAGAGTGAATAGAACCCCAATCTATATCTTCAAGGCCTAATCTAGAGAGAAATTCAGGAACATCTGCCACAGAGACATCAAAATCTTCGAGAATCGATGGCTTAATCTCTTTTGCCTTCATCACCTGAAATGATTGAAAAATCAAAGCACCCTGACCTAGGATTGCAACAAGAATCATCTGACTCAACTTATAACTCACAAGTGCAGTTACTAACAATACAATTGCAACAACAACTATAGTATAAAACAGATCACCAAAGACACCATCAGCTCTTGTGAATGAGACAAAAAGCCCTACAATTAATGACGAAAAAACTATCAATCCAGAACCGATTGTATAGTGCTTTTTTTTAGTTAAAATTATTGTGAAGAAGTACGCAACAAGTGCTAATGCTTCTGGAAAAACTAACCACTTCTCTTTCTCTCCCTGCTCTGTCAAATTATCATTGCCCCACATTATGGCAGTCAAGATAAACATCAATATCATCATAAAGAAGAGTACAACACCACAAATCATTAAAGATCGTGCCTTTTTCTGAACGCCAATAGGCTCATTCTCATATGCTACTAGCAATTTATCTAAGATTTTTTTAACACCAGAAGACGATGCTTTCTTTTTTTTCATTATCAATAACTCCTGCAAAATTATTATTAATAGTATATTAAAAAATTCATTTTTTCAACATATAATTTATCGATTCTTTCATAAGACTAATCCAAATGAAAATTTATTAATACTTCTTCCTTGTAATTTAACTACTATTACTATAAAATATTATCGGTTACCAAACAAAAAAACTAAACATTAAGGAGAAGAAATGAAAGATTTAGTTC
>JAFGXN010000020.1 GCA_016936615.1 Spirochaetales bacterium
AAAAACCAAGCAGTGAGAAATAGCACTTTTGAAATTACAACTAAAAAAGCTAGCAGATAATTTCTTTTAAATAAAAAATATGATGAAGAAAACAAACATGCAGATAAAAAACGTTTGAAATCCATAACTCCCCTTCAATTATTTTCAATTCTGTCTTAGCACTAATCCAACTAAATTTTCACACCATCACATTGCGCAGAATGCCCCAACAGAAGACCAGCCTACAAATTCAATTTTTTCACAATTCCTGCAATATTCTTTGCCAAATTATCTAACGTCGCAAGCCCAGCCTCATCATTCTCGATTGAATCTGGATGACCGCTCCACAGATTGGCTCCGAAATGGCTGGTGGGTGATGAATCTGGGACAATAATCATCCCCTGGATCAAGCAAGACCTGACAATATCCATCGTCGCCAATTCTTGCCCACCGTTTCGAGATCTCCCGACAGTGAGGCCTCCAGCGACCATATGTTCAAACATAAACCCATTTCGTCGAAATACGACGCATCTATCGAAGAAGCTCTTCAGTTGGCCAGTAATCCCCCCGAAATAGACTGGGGAGGCAAACAGAAAGCCTTTGATTTCTGAATCCGCTAGTAACGGTAGAATTTTATTTGTAAAATCATCATTTATCGAACAAGTAAGAGAATTTCTGCATTTTCCACAATCAATACACCCTGAAAAGTTATAATCTCCTAGATTTATCTGCTGCGTCGAGAGGCCTTGATCCTCAATCAGCTTTAATGCCCTTTCAAGCGCAAATCCAGTTGTGCTATTTGACTTTTTTGGACTACCATTTACACCTATTATCTTCATTATTTTCTCCATAATTAATTTAAATCTTCTAAGACTCTCAGAACCTCAGGTAGAAGTTGTTTTTTTCTTGACAATATACCTGGAAGGTAAAATTCTGAGTCATCGTTTTTCTTATATAAGAATTTCTCAGTAACCTTTGAATATTCAGTACTTAGCAAGAGGCTCTCCTCCTTCATAACATCTGTTACTAGCAGCATAGTCCAATCAAGAGCCTTCTCAACTCTAACCTTCTCCAATGCTGCAAGCAGAGACTCTTTGAACTCTGATATATTATCTAATGTGACAACCTCGACCTGACCAATACCGAATTTGACGCCAAACTCTGAATAGAGCTTCAGATCTTGATTAACAACCTTCGAAGAGTCATTATTAGACAATACTGAAACATTACTAAACAGCTCCCGCCCAAACTCTTGCCAATCAAGACCTGCTCGAGGCGCAAGTTCATTTATTGCTGCCCAATCCTGATCTGTTGCTGTCGGGGATTTCAACAGGATAGTGTCAGCCAAAATTCCTGCAAGAAGCAGTGCTGCACCATCTTTTCCAGGATCTATCCCAGCCTGCTTAAAGTGCTGATAAACTATTGTGCAAGTGCTTCCCACTGGCTTTGCTGCAATGTAGATTGGATTTCTAGTGCTATCAGCTCCAAATCTGTGATGGTCAAGAATCTCTAATATCTCAGCAGATTCAATCCCCATAACACTCTGAGAAGCCTCGTTGTGATCTACTAGAATCAACTTCTTCTTCGGCTTCTCAATGAAGCTTCTGCGGCTCACTATGCCAGAGAATTTACCCTTACTAAAGACAGGAAGACCTCTCAGCTCAGAACCAAGGAGCATTTTTTTTGCATCATCAAACAAAGCTTCCTCGCTAATCTGAGGATACTCTTTTTTCATAATAGAAGAGACTGGCGTACTCAATCTCAAGAGCCTTGTGGTCTCTGCTGTATCATGAGCAGACAAGAAGACAGTTCCTCCATATGTCGAAAAATCAAAGCTGATATCTTCGGGAGTCTCCACACCAGTTAGAATAATCGCAGGAAAATCGTGTTTAACTGCATACTCCAACATATCGATTCGTTGACCAACAATAAGTAGCGGCCTAGTTCCCCCAAGCTCCTCAATTCGCTTAATACTTATGTCATAAGGCATTGCTCCAACCATCACTGGCGCAGTAAATCTCTCCTTAACACTACGTTTGTAGAAAACACCAGAGAGAACCTTCTCAAAATTATTGACATAGACATCATACATAGGGCGATTAGTCTTATGCTCAGAAATAAAAAAATCCGAAATCTCGTTAATACTGACAAGCCCCTTGTAACTTCCATCCTGACTCAAGACAGGAAGAATACTTACTGTAAAATCAAGAATCTTATCCATTGCCATAAAGACAGGATCACTCTCACACAAAGTAGCAATATCTGGCTGAAGAATATCTACAACCTTTGGATAGACATCCTTCATAAGCAATGGTGGGGTAAGACCTAACCGCTCAAACAAGCTCTTAGACTGTGAGTTCAATCCTCCACATCTAATAGGAATATATTCATGAGAATGATCTACCTTATTTTTTAATTGAGCATACATGTATGCAGAACAAATTGAATCCATATCTGGATTCTTATGACCAGTTATATATACTTTAGACAAAATTCCTCCTACTCTTTGACAAACCCAGAGCCATTTACTATTTTTTCTCTAAACTTCTCTAATTTAGTATCTTTTTCCACCTCATTGAAGAGATGAAGAACTATTATGGTATTATTTTTTTTAAAAAAATATGTTCTCTGGTAAACTTTAAAATATCTTGTCTCTACCTCATATACTTCCATTAAAAAGGGATTCTCGGAAGAGAGCCTCTCTGACAAGATTAACTTGCGACTCTGAATACTAAAAAAATTTGAAAAATCGTAGATTTTGCTTGAGATAATATCACTTTCAGATTGTAACTCAAACTTAGTGAGAAAGACATAGTGAAATGCATTATAATTTCGCTCTTCTACAATTTCTGATGCAAGAAAAAAAAGTGGATTTTCTGCCTTTTCATAATGCCAATCATGTGCAACTGGAATCACAAATTCATTATTCAAAGTAATATCTAAGAATTTTTCCTTTTCACAAGAAAAAAGGGTAATCAAAATCAGAAGCTGTGCTAAAAATTTTTTCATACCCTAATTATACATTTTAAAAGTATAAATTTAAATAAGATATTGTTAAATTTATACTTTTTATCAGATTTTCTACCAGTGATTGCCTGGCAGTGCTAGATTTTTAAATACTTTTAATCGAAGCCTTACAGTCAAAGTAGATTGGTTGCGTGAAATCTTTGCGCTTCGAGATAAGACCACTCCATAGTGTTCAAGAGCACTAAAGAACGCCTCAACGGTGGGGGTTTCGATCCTGCCAAGAGAAAGAATCACATCGTTTTTCTGAAGACCAAGCTCCAACAATCTATGCTCACTACCGCCAAGGATAAGGACTCCAGCACACTCGCTAAGACCTGCTGCAGATTGCTCGCCAAGTGTCTCAATATTCTTCAGCTCCAGCCCTCCCCAGGAATAAATCTTCCCTTCGACAACTCTTGATCCAAACTCAGTCTTTGGCATCTCAGGCTGCTTCGCCACCTTCCTCAAATCCTCAGAGACTACTCCAAAACCATCCAGATCAAAAGGCTTAAATCCCAGTGCTATCGCAGGCGAATCAGCCTTCAACCGATAATCCCCCTCCCTAGCATTAACAAACCCCGCATCGCCTGAGATAGAGTTCCTATCCCACGACTCAAAGGCTTGTCCGTCAATCTCACAATTGTGAAAAAAGTTATAATCTATCTCTTTTCCTTCTCCTTCGAGTGCAATAGGCGCATACGGAGAGAAAACTATATTAAACTTAAACAGATCTGAATCATTCTCTTTATACCAGACATGCGGATGAAAGGTATTATTAATAATAATGTTGTTAGTTACAATTCGTTTAAATCCTTCTCTAAGCTTTATTCCTCCTGAAAGAGACAAATTATTATAAATTTCATAATTGGACGAGCCATCATCTAGATCAATATCCCAGCCATGGTCACATTGAAAACGGTTATTTCTAATAATTATAGGTTCCACAACATCTGCAAAAGGCAATCCTCTATCGACTGCGACCCATCTATCTGTCACAGCCCGATCAGGATCCCAGAAACGATCTCTCCCCCATGAGTTAAAAGCTCCATGGTCTGAAGTCTCTAAAACTGTGTCAAAGACATCGTTACCCTCGATAATATGTCCGCCCCAGGTTCCCTCGCTGACATTTATACCAGCACGAGGAAGATAATAGATTGAATTATTTTTGATTTTTATCCTAGATGCCATAGAAATTTGCACCCCGGCAGACTGCTTCTCAATTGTTCCGATATTTGTGATAATATTATCATAGACAAGACAATCAACAGGATGATTATCCCCTAACGGACCTGGTTGTGAATCTGGCTGACTAGTGAATCTCTGATAGTAATTAAAAAGTGGCATTCTCACATCCTTTGGGTCACCCACAAAGGCAATCCCGCTACCACCAACATCTTCTATTATAGACGAGCGAATCTCAACCCCTTTAGCATGACGACTAACAAAAACAGCATTTCCATCTAACTCACTGAAAACACAAGAATCTACCACAATATTCTCAACATTCTCTAGAAAGAGCGCTGCTCCGCGGTGTATCATCCAATCGCTTCGCAAAAGAGGCTCCATCGACGCCATAAATGTAGCCGAAGCTCCTCGGAAGCTTAGTCTTTTAAAAGTAATATTTTTCACAGGCTTATCTTTTTCACCGACAACCTTGAAGATAGAATCCGAAGTGATAATCTCGGCATATGAGCCAGAACCTACAGGCGTCTCCCCCTCATATGGGAAAAAATAGACTCTCCCGCCTTTTCTATCATAGAAGAACTCCCCCGGAGTATCTAACTCCTGAAAGACTCCCTCGACAAATGAATATTTTTTACTAAAAGGATGCTCTGGTCTATTATTCTGATGACCCCCACTTAGTCGAAACCCAGTGAGGCTCCTTTTTTCTATACGAAAATGGTACCCACCCCATCTACCTCCATGCAGTGCATGAAAAAATACATCCTCAGTAATCTTCCATCTTCTCTGATTTGCACGTCGAACTAGTTCTTTGTAAGAAGCAAATCCACTGTAAGGCTTAATCGCAGCATCATAATTTGGATATCGCGCCTGCCTGTACTTTTTCCCATCAATAAACAAGCCCTTAAATTCCCCAGAATATGCAAAACTCACCCTGCCGTCTGAATCTTTACTAAAATCATCTAAGCCTACTCTCTTCCCAGCAAACAAGATTGAATTACTCCCATCGATATCCAGCTCAACTCCAGCAGACAAATTCTTATGGGAAAAAACAATCCCATCTTCAAGGTAATAAGTTCCTTGCGACATGATAATCTTCACCTTTTTTACATTTTCAAGTGAAGCAACCTGCGTCAAGGCCTTATCTATCGATGTTGTAACAAAATCCGCTTGAACCTCTCTAGCCTCTCCATCACCTGGAACAATGTAGACTGTATAATCCTCTGCGGCAAAAAGACCAAAGAGACAGACTGCAAATAATACAGTCGTAATAATAAATTTTTTCATAAATCCCCCAAAAAAGTTAAACGTTATATAAATGGTATCACGACTTTTTATTTTCTGCAATAATATTCGTATTACCGAGTCAAATCTGTCGAACGAAAGGGATAGTGTCTCATGTATTTAAATTTGATCGAGAAATTTTCTTAAGAAGGTATTTATAACCCAAGCGGAGTTAGGGAAGTGATTATTGAAATTGAAAACGTCAACTCTCGCAAGCTGTACTGCTCGATGACGCAGATTAGCGCAGAGGATTAGTTCAGAATGAACTAATCCGTCCTGCCTAGCAGTGAGTACACTGCCCTGGCAGGACAAGCAGATGAGAAGAAAGGATTTTGATGGTGGAGAAACTAAAATATTTTGCAAGATTTCAGACCCTAGGCTTGCCTAGCGATTTTTTTATAAAATCCTTAGGCAGGAATTAAAGTTTCTAAACCACCACTAAAACATAGGCAAGAAACCATCCCTACCTAATCCCCACCCATATTATCTGCGTCCATCGAGCGTAGCGGGCGGTTTTAATCTTTTCTTCATCGCATATTTAAGACATTTTCGCTTGCACTTGACATAATATTCGTATCACCTAGTCAAATCATGTATCCACTTCATGCTTCGATACCGCTGCAAAGAGAAGATAATCTTTGTCACCTCCTCAGCCTTTACAAGAAGATATACCTGCCAGAGATCAAGCCCTAAGAGTTCAGAACCAAGAATTGCAAGAGTTACACCTACTCCCCACATCGGAATTATCTCGATAATCAGTGAATAACGAAAATCTCCACCGCCTCGAAAGACTCCGAGAATAAGTACAAGAGAGACAAATCTCAACGGAAGGACAACTGCATCTGAAATCAACATAATCTGAGTGTTCAACCGTATTATTTCACTAATATCATAGAGTCGTAGAATAGGGTTCACAAGCAGCAGAAGGGTCACAACCATCACAAACGAGGAGATAAGCGACATTTTTAATATCTTTTTTGAGTAAAAAACAGCACCTTCCCTATCTCCACTACCTACTTCGTTACCAACTATGACTGCAGCCGCACCAGCAAAGCCGAACAACACTGTTATAAAGACATTCTGAACAGTCAGTGCAATCTGCACACTTGCAATAGCATTGACCATTGTTCGTGAGAAAAATATTGAATATGCGACAAGTCCCAAGCCAAAGCCAAGCTCATTCAAGAGGACAGGGGTAACAGTCCGGACTGTCTTGCGGAAATATTCTCGATTAAAAGCCAGAAAATCTGAAAGTTTACCAGCTGGAGGCGCTTTCTTAATATATAATATTGATAAGAGAATAGCCATCTCAATGACTCTTGAGATCAAGGTTGCAACTGCTGCACCTGAGACACCCATTTGAGGAAATCCAATTTTTCCAAAAATCAGAATGTAATTCAATACAATATTCATGCAAAATGCTATAAGACCAGCAACTGCTGGAATATAGGGTCGCTTGACATTTCTTGACGCAGATCCAAATGACATTGAAATTGCTTGAAAGATGTAGCTAAAAGCTGTAATTCGCAAATATGCCTGAGTCTGTCCCGCAACTGTGGGGCTTGCATTAAATACTTTAACAAGAATATTTGAGCCAAAGTAAGCGCCTAGTCCAAAGAGGATTGATGCACAGATAGTTATTACTAGAGCAATTCCAGTCTCAACTCGCACCTGTGCGATCTTGCCTTTTCCAAAATACTGAGCAATCAAGACACCACAACCAGCTGAGATTCCGACAAAGAAGAGATTTATCAAGAAATAGTATTGATTAGCTATTCCAAGGGCTGCGACTGCATCATCTCCAAGAGATCCAACCATAAAAGAGTCGAAGAAATTTATCGATGTAGAGATTAGATACTGCAGAATTATTGGCAGTGCAGTTATAATAATAGTTTTGTTTGCGGATTTTTTCATTTTCACCTTCCATTTTAAAAGTCTGATTTGGAACGCATGAAAATCAGTGAAAACATGGGAGACCCCACTTGAAAGTGGGATCTCGTTAAGCCTACAGATGAGGCATTTTTTTCAAAAAAAAAAGAAATATATTAGAAATCTAAGACAGATTCGTTATAGTCTTCTGGCTTTTCAAATCCAAGAAATTCCATACAAGTTGCAGCTAGAGAGCTGATTCCAAGACCGCTCTTTAACTCTTTCTTATACTCACCCTTCGATACTGGATCAAAGATGATACATGGAACTGGGTTCAAAGAGTGAGATGTCTTTGCCTTTGGCTTACCCTCAGCAGATCTTACGACCTCGCCACTCTTCTTATGCTCATACATATCATCAGCATTACCATGGTCAGCAGAAATAATCATCACACCGCCAGCTTTTTCGACCGCCTCTTTGAGTCTACCAATCTGCGCGTCAAGCCCTTCCATCGACTCAATAACCGCCTTGTAGACTCCAGTATGACCGACCATATCTCCGTTAGGGAAGTTCAATCTGATAAAATCAAATTTGCCTTCTGCAATAACGTCAACAACTCTGTCAGTAATCTCTTTACATTTCATCAATGGCTTCTGCTCAAAAGGTATAACATCTGAAAGGATTTCTTCATACTCTTCAAGCTCATCGCAAAGTTTTCCAAGCTTGTTTCCATTAAAAAAGTAGGTCACGTGTCCGTATTTCTGAGTTTCGCTGATAGCAAAGGTCTTCACGCCAGAAGCACAGAAGAATTCACCCATTGTTCTATCGATTGCAGGAGGAACAACAAGGTATTGAGAAGGAATATGCAAATCTCCGTCATACTCCATCATTCCAGCATACTCTACTGAAGGGACTCTCTTTCTGTCAAAATATTTAAACTCACCCTTTGTCTCGAATGAAGCTGTCATTTCAAGTGCCCTATCTCCTCGAAAGTTGAAAAATATTACACTATCACCATCTTCGATTGTTCCAATTGCCTTGCCATTATCAGCAATAACAAATGGAGGAAGATCCTGGTCGATTGCGTTAGTCTCTTCGCGTAGAACATTGATAGCTTCGATAGAATCAGCAAAAAATCTACCTTCACCAAGAACATGAGTCTCCCAGCCTTTCTTTACCATATCCCAATTAGCATTATATCTATCCATTGTGATGTTCATTCGACCACCACCTGAAGCAATTCGCGCATCAAAGCCATCAACAGACAACTCTTTTAAGAAATCCTCCATTGGCTGAAAATAATCAAGAGCACTTGTCTCTCCGACATCACGACCATCAAGAAGTGCGTGAACTCGAACCTTCTTAACACCGTCAGCCTTTGCTTTTTTAATCATTGCCTTAAGGTGATTGATGTGTGAGTGAACATTTCCATCAGAAAGAAGCCCGATAAAGTGTAGAGTCGACTCTTTTTCCTTTGTATTAGCTGTCAATTTCTGCCATGTAGCACCTTCAAACATTAAGTTAGACTCAATTGCAGCTGAAACAAGCTTAGCGCCTTGAGCAAATACTCGACCGCAGCCGATAGCATTGTGTCCTACCTCAGAATTACCCATATCATCGTCAGAAGGAAGACCAACATAGGTTCCATGAGCAAACAATTTTGTAGCAGGGCAAGATGCTGCAAGTGCATCTAAATTCGGAGTCTTTGCATCTAGAACAGCATCACCTTCAGCATACTTTCCATATCCAACACCATCCATAATAACTAGAACAACAGGACCCTGTCGTCTACTCATCTTCGAGTGTTTCTTTAATCCATCTACCATATTATCTCCTAATTATAACTATCAGCTGATAGTGTATTTTTAATATTATAAAATTTTATCTATTTAAATATATAATATTCAGGGCGAAAAGTGAATACCTTATAAAAGCTATTACTCTAAAAAATCATCCCGACAAAGTCCATACTTCTCGAGGTGTTCAACATTCCCAATCGGCTCAACATGAACAAGCACATCATAGACATTGTCAAGTGCTTGACGAATCTCGCGCTCGATATTAACTGCAATCTGATGGGCATCTCTAACACACATGAGTGGATCAACTTCTATATCAAGATCAATTATCAACATATTGTTAACAGTTCGGATTCGAACTCGATGGGGATTTTCTACCCCCTCCATTGATTCGACAATTGCAAAAATCTTCAGATAATCCTCTTTCTCAGAATATCCCTCCATCAGCTCAGATAGAGACTCTGTGAATACCTGGAACCCGACAAATATTATCCACACACTGACAAAGAGTGCTGCGATAGGATCCAAAATAGGAAGATGCAGGACCTTCGAGAACAACAATCCAAGAAAGACTGTGGAAGAAATAGCCACATCGTTGCGCATATTCTTCGCATCAGCAATCAGCATCATACTTGATAACTTTTTTCCTTCTCGAAACTTATAAAAAGCCAGCATGGTCTTGCCTACCATTGATATTGCTGCTGCGATCAGAGCTATAAGACCTGGCTGAACCAACTCTTCCCCCGACAAAAGATTACCGACAGCCTGCTTTGCCAATCCAAATCCAGCAAGAACAATGATAAATGCAACAATCTTTGTCGCGATAGACTCAACTCGCCCATGTCCGTATGGATGCTCCTTATCAGGTGGTTTACTCATAACCCTAGCAGCAAAGACCCCAATCAATGAGGTAAAGATATCTGTAACGCTATCAAATCCATCTGCAATAAGCGACAAGCTTCCTGCGATAAAGCCTACAACAATCTTCATAACAGCTAGGAGAGTATTCCCAACAGCGCCAACTACAGAGACAATACCGATTCTTTTCTCGCGACTTAACTCACTCATATTCTAATAATATAGTATTTTTTACCTTTCTACTCAAGTAAAAGAATAGTCAAAAACTTTAATATAAATAATTAGTGTTTTTAGATAAATTTTGGTTGACGAACTACAAGTATAATCGTATTTTGTATTATATGAATAATTTTATTTTGCTTCTCACAAACAGGGCAGACACTGTTTGCTTTGACAATCTTGCTGAGTATCTTACAAAGAACGAAATAGGTAATTACACGATAATTCAAGAAAATTCGATCGAAGATGCATACGAACATCTATTCAAGACTGAATTATGTCTTATTATTGGTGATATAACTCTTGAGGGTGGAAAAGAAGCCCTGCAAATGATTAAGAACGAGGAGATGTCTAAGCATATCCCCATAGTTGTTCTGATTGAAGAGAATAATATTGAAATTACAAAGAGAGCATACGAGTCAGGTGCAGATGCAGTAGTCTCGAATGAGATGATAGATATTGGACTTCTTCCATATATTGCCCGCCCGCTTATCATGAATAATATCCTTTTAAACAAGAATATAAATAAGTTATCAGGATTGCAAGACAAGGCGATAAATGACTTTATTCTTCTTGACCTAGTCAAGGCATACATCCCCAAGACAATCTGGGAGATTGCCCTAGATTGTGCACACAGGCAGAAGATGTATATCCCTGAGGAAGAGACAGAGAAGACAATTGTATTTGGAGATATTATCGGGTTCACAAAGATGACCCAACATATGGATCCAAAGAATGTAATCGAAACCCTTAACGAAGCCTATGATATTGTTACAGAGATCATATACAAGTATGAGGGTGATATCGATAAATTTGTAGGAGATGCCTTCATCGGAATCTTTGACTCTGCGCTAGATGCAGTCAAGTCATCAATAGAGATTCAAATAAGGATCTCTGAGCTAAATGATAAGCGAGCTAAAGAGAATCTGTGCCCAATACTTTTCAGAATTGGAATTAACACTGGCTCGGTTATTCGTGGAAATGTGGGTGGTCATCAACGCTACGACAACACCTTGATTGGAGATGCAGTAAACACAGCTTCAAGATTAGAACACATTGCCCCTGTCGGAGATATAGTAATTTCAGAAGCAACACGACTGAAAGCAGAACTAGATATTCCCGAGGAGCTAAGAAACTCAATAACTCTACGTGGTAAAGATTCAGAAGATATCTACTACACGGTGTTTAACTATCTTAAAGGCCGAATTTAATACAAGTGAGGAAAAATGACACACACAATATTCATTGAGACAAATGCAAGAGAATCACTTTACGACATAACTGAAGAGGTTTGTGAGTTTGTAGAGAAATCAGAGATAGAGAGTGGAATTGCAAACATCTATGTCAAAGGCGCAACAGCAGCAATCATGATTCAAGAAAATTGGGATGAAAGTGTCCAAACCGATGTAGTCAACCTATTGCGAAAGCTAATCCCCCACGGAACTTGGCTTCACGACAAGCAAGATGGCAACGGAGATGCCCATCTCAAAGCTGGAATTGTAGGACCATCAGAGACTATCCCGATACGAGAGGGTTTCCTTGCCCTTTCTGAGTGGCAAAACATCTTCCTTTGTGAATTTGATGGACCACGCGAACGTAGAGAGATAGAGATAACCCTGATCTCAACAAAATAAAAAATATTACCTTGTTCGATTTGCAAAATGAGGGCTATCCCCCCACTGATTATACCCAATACTCTCACCGATAGACTCGACCCTACGGCCAAGACAAGAGCGACACATACTCGCATTCTCATCTGTGCAAGGCTTTCCATTGTATAATTGATAACTCTCGCGATACTTAACCTCTGTTACATTCGGCATAATAATATTTGCACCAGCAAGTAATCCTTGTTCTCGTCCATCATGAGCTAAAGCCTGAAGAGCAGTAGTTGAGGCTATATTGACATCACGAAGGCATAATCTAGTCGCAGCAATCATCTTCAGACCAAGAAGTAACTGAGAATCTTTTTTAGACTCAAAATCAGGAATAGAATCACGCATCGGGGTCAAATCGTGAGGAATAAAAGGACCCATCCCAATCATATCAATATCCATTTTTTTGAAAAAAAGTACATCATTTGCCAAATCTTCAAGCCTCTGCCCTGGCAATCCAATCATCACGCCAGTTCCGACCTGATAACCCGCAGTTCGCAACAACCTCAAAGCGTCGACACGGGAGTCAAAATTCTGTGAAGATGGGTGCAAAGACGCAAAAAGCTCTGGATTCGAACTCTCTATGCGTAGCAAATACCTGTGAGCACCAGCATCAAACCATCTTTGATATGTCTCAAGATCCTGCTCGCCCAACGACAAGGTAATACCAAGCTTTCCATCACTCTTCTCTTTTAACTGACGGATAATAGACTCAAATTTACGTGTAAATTCAGGAGAACGAAGCTCGCCACCCTGAATAACAGTAGAGCCATAACCAAGGCGATAAGACTCCATAGCAGCCTCGACAATCTCATCTTCCGACATTGTATAACGAACTAGCCCCTTAGCACTCTTTCGAATCCCACAATAATAACAGTCACAACCACAGACATTACTGAACTCTACAATACCACGCATATAGGCAGTGTTTCCGACATATTTTAGCTTTACCTTGTAGGCTGCCTCAAAGACAGAATCCAACTCAGCCCCAGCCTCTAACCCTAAAATATACAATATATCATCATAACCAATCTCACCAGAACAAGACTTCTCAAAAAGATAATTCATCATCAACCCTCTCAATAACTGTAGCCAAATCATAATCTTTTAGAATATCAACTATTTTTGAGTTTATCTCACCCCAGACATTTGACGCATAGCAAGCAATATGCCGCGGGCAATCTCCCATGCTACAAGGAGAGACAGAGATATCACCCTCAACTGCCACATAAATTTCATATATTGAGATATCCTCTGGTTTCTTGTTCAGAACATAACCGCCATGGCAACCACGAACACTTTTGATAATTTCTGCTTTCTTTAATGAATTTAAAATTCGCTCAAGATATTTGACCGAGACAGCTTGCTTCTCCGCTAGATGAGAAGCCATTACAGGAGTTTCAGATTCATTCATTGACAAATCTACTAGAGCCTTTAGCCCATACCTTACCTTAGTTGAAAACTTCATACAAAACTCCTCCAATCTATACCAATATAGTAGGAAATGTAGAAGTTGTCAAGCGACTATTTTGATTGTTTGATAGAAATTTTTTCCTTAATAAGAATAGGAGAACTCCAACTATTGTTTCTATCGAAAAAGGAGAAAAATTTAATCCTTCCATCGACCTTGTTCTCTTGCTCACGACTTAGCAGAACCCCATTCTCAGGATTTACAACAATTTTTCCATCAACACTAAATTCCCCATTGAAACTATAACCAATAGAAAGGGTCTCACCCTGCTCTACAAACTGGTTCTTGATAGATGAAGAGTGACCAGGCTCGACAACAATAGTAACATTATCAGAGAAGAAACTCTTCTTCGCTGAATAAATCTCATGAAAGCTTGGATAATACTCCCCGGAGGTCAGCACCCTAACATCAGAATCCCACTGATTAGCAGAACTACTCTTCGAATAGAAGGCAAAGGTTGATTTAAATAGACGCTGAAGCCCACTCTCTAAGTCAAACAATCTACCTTGACTAGCAAGACCCTGATATATCTGAAAATAGCCTTCGTCAAAAGCCTTGAACAACGAAAAAAAATCCACGCCCCAGATAATATCTCCATCTTTTATGGAAAATTTATACTTTTGTGAAAAATTCACAAGACTATTCAATCTATTTCTGGTTAAATCAGGATTATAATCCGCACTCTCCCCAGCAAACTCCTTAAAATTCAGCATCAGTTGCTCACCTGGTCCGACATAAAGCTCTTTGAATCGAACACTCATATCAATTCTCTCAGGATAAACCTCGTCAACTGTATAAACAGCGTTGATACGATAAACATAATCGTAGTGTTTCACCACAAAACCACGCCTCTCGATAACAATAGCCACATACTCACTCTGATAGACTAATTGCTCACCAGCTTTTGGAGAAAAAGAGAGCTTCCCTGAATATGAACATGAAAAGACTAAAAATCCAACTAGTATAAATAACTTTTTCATTTTCTACCCCTATAATCTAACTCAAGAACATACTTCTGCCTCATCGAATATGGAGACTCAAAAGGCTCAATCGTGCCATCAGCCAAGGTAACCATAATAGAATGAACAACATTCACGACAATTGTGCCACTCTTCTTTTTTATAAATGAATTCTTGCGCGAAACGACCAAATCTCCACTTGTAGAGATAGTTCCATCATAGAAGAACTCATCCTCTTCAAGAGAAAAAGAGTTAGAAGAGCTAAATTGAAGATGCGAATTTCTTCGAGTAACCTTCTGTAGAACAAACTCCTGAAAAGTCTCGATCTCTACTGGGAAATAATACGGAAGAGAGTATGACCACTTCTCACCCACCTCAGGATATGTGTAAGGATACCAGGAGAAAAAATCTCGAACAAAAGCCACCAATACATCTTCTTTGAAAAAATCCTTAAACTCACCCTTCATCAAAAAATAATCAGAAATCCCGTTAAGTTTCTCCAAATACTCATCATAATTTAAAAGAGTGATAGAATTATCCTGCGCAACACTAAATTTCAATGGAATATCTAGCTTATCAAAGGTATTCGAATACGAAGAAGTAATTTCTTGTGAAAACTTCTTGTAATTTTCAGAAGAATCATGTTTATGATCTGGGTCTTTGCAATTTTCCCCATCAGAACACTCATGGTGGTGAGATAATCCAGGGACAGTATTATCCTCAATGATAGTCAACTGACAAGAGTCGAAGTCAAGCGAATAGTTAGAATCTCCAAGAAAAAGAAGAGTTCCAGTAATAGAATACTCCCGGTCAGAACGAAGATCCACCCCAAATAAAGATTGATCAAAAAGATTGTTCAACCTTTTTTCAAATGAAAACTCATCGCCAACCTCAAGCTGAGCTTCCATATTATAAATGACAGAACCTGAATCTGTAACAATCCTATTCTTAGATCTCTCGCATGAAATAATGGTAAAGACTAATAATATAGTGATAATAAACTTTTTCATAAAGACTCCTGATAATATTTTATCAGCAAAATGGAAAATAAGGAATAAAAAATATAAAATATTGTTAGATTGACTTTTTTCTAGCCTTTACAAGATCTTGTAATCTAAAAGACTCTACAATCTCTTCAAAAGCCTCAGAAATTCTCTCAAGAGCTCCAAAGTTTACATCCTTGTAATCATGATTGACCTCGAAATACTCGTCTAATAACTTCTCAAGCTTTGAGGCAAGAACAACAAACTCAGAAAAAATCTGCTTTTTATATCTGTCTAAATTCTTCTCCTGAGGTGGCTTAGTATTAAGCTCATCAATATAACGTTTGAGAATAGGTGGAAAAGCCTCACACGGACGATCACAAAACATAGAAAAATCCCTCTCAAGCTGGGTAATCTCATCAGAATGGCTAATCTTAAAACCTTTGCGCAATATCCCCTCGCACTCAGGCCAAAATCGCTTCACAAAGAACTGAATTGCTCCAAGAAATTTCGATAATTCAAACTCCATCTTTTTATGGTATTCACTTAGAGGATATTTATCAATCATCGAGAGATATCTGTCATTAAGCTTTTTGTAGAGACCATTCTCTTCGAACTCCTCCTTGCGCAATCTCTCAGCCTCTTCCTGCTCTAGCAGAGATGTTTTTTTTTCTATTATAGAGTTAACAATCTCAAACTCGTTGTTCAGGAATCTAAGAATATCAGTATACTTATCGTTCAATGCAGACATATATCTTCTATGAAAAGAGTTATACAAAGGGAGACTATAATCACTACCAAAGGCCTCTTCCATGTTCAAATATTTAGCTTTAACCTTATGCAAAACAGTATCTATCTCAGCTCCCTTCTTAGATGTAAAAAAACCCATAGTATCTCCACCTCATACATTAATAATAGACTTTTAATCTATTTTTTCAAAATAATCAAACATTTTTTCTTTACCAATGATAAATTCTGATAAATAATAAAGATAATACCCAATTACACTACAAAGGAGTTTTTTAAATGAAAAAAAGAGTATCATTACTACTTTTAATGTTTCTTGTCTTTCAAACAATCTTTGCTCAACCTAAGATCTTAGATCTTAACGGCGAGTGGTTGATTCAGACAACAAACAATGAGTACTCAACTACAACAGAGGTACCTGGTTCAATACTTGCAACCATGGTAGAGAGAGGCTTTCTAGCTGATCCATTTTATGGCTTAAACGAAGGTTTGGCTGCTGAATTTTACAACAAAGATTGGAACTATACGAAAGAATTTCAAGTTTCAAAAGAGTTCTTGTCACGACAAAATATATTCTTAACACTAGATGGAGTTGATTCTGTTTCAACAATATTTGTGAATGGAAAAATAGTGGGCGAGACCTTTAACATGCATCTTCAATACAAATTTGATGTAAAAAAGTTTCTTGTAGAAGGCACTAACCAAATACTAATAACAATTGATAGCCCTACAAAGATTGCAAATCAATTTGTAGCAGAAAATGGAAGAACATTGACCCACAACGGAGGCTGTGCACTACCTGGCGTTGCGTATCTTCGCAAGGCGTGGTTTAGTTTTGGTTGGGACTGGGGTCCTAAACTTCCAGATCTTGGGATTTGGAGAGCAATCTACCTTGAGTCCCCCGACACAGCAGCTATAGACTCATACTATGTTACTCAAACAATCTCTGATGATTTGGCAAGTTTGACAATTGAAGTCACAGCTACTGAATATGAAAAATCTGATTTAACAGCAAAGATAAAGCTCTCTGATTCGGAGTCAAACTACTTAGCAGAAATAGACCTAGCAGAGACAACTACAGCTACAATCGATGTAAAGAATCCTAAGCTTTGGTGGACACGAGAGCTTGGAGAACAACATCTATACAACCTAGAAGTTCAACTTTTTTCCAATGGAACATTAGTAGATACAAAATCTCAACGACTAGGGCTTCGAACTATAGAATTAATCAGAGATCCAGATGCGCGAGGCGAGACCTTCTATTTCAGATTGAATGGGGTAGCAATCTTTGCAAAGGGTGCGAACTGGATACCAAGTGACTCATTTATTCCACGAGGAACAAAGAACAATCTAATAGAGAAGAGATTACAGGATGCGGTTGATGCAAACTTTAACATGGTCAGAGTCTGGGGTGGTGGAATATACGAAGAAGAGAGATTCTACGATTTCTGTGAAGAGAATGGACTACTTGTCTGGCAGGATTTTGCATATGCTTGTAACCCAACGCCTGATTTGGGATATTTCTACGAAGAGGTCGAAAAAGAGGCTGAATACAATATCAAGAGACTGCGTAACAAAACATCTCTTGCTCTCTGGTGTGGCAACAATGAGATCGAGGAGGCTTGGAAATGGTGGGCTTATGTACTATTATGGCCAGAACACAAGGATAGCCATGTCAAGATTTTTGATAGTATAATTCCTTCAATAGTTAACAAACTTGATCCAAATACTTCATACTGGGCTAGTTCTCCATCAAATGGAATTGGTTATGGTGGAGATCCAAACTCTCCAGACCGAGGAGATAGCCACTACTGGGGTGTATGGCATATGTCTCAGCCATTCTCTGCTTACAGAAAGTTTAACTCTAGATTCATGAGTGAGTTTGGTTTCCAATCATTCCCAGAGATGAAGACAATTGCTCAATTTGCGCCAGAAGATCAGCACAGAATGTTCTCTCCTATTATGAAGAATCACCAGAAGAACAAATCTGGTAATGGCAGAATTTTAAAATACATGAGACGCAGATTTGCAGTTCCTATAGACTTTGAGAAGCAGACAGTACTATCACAACTTACACAAGCTGAGGCGATGGAGTATGGAGTTGACCACTGGAGGAAGAACCGCAACAACTTCGAGTGTATGGGAGCACTCTACTGGCAATTAAACGACTGCTGGCCAGTTGCATCATGGTCATCAATTGATTACTACGGCAGATGGAAAGCTCTACAATACTTTGCAAAGCGTTTCTACGAGCCAGTCTACTGCAGTGTGGCAGAATCACGCAGAGATGTCGAGTTCTGGGGTGTCAATGACAGAAACTACCCTGTAGAGACAACACTAAAATGGACAATAGCAAAGGCAGATGGAACAATTGTGAACGAAGGCGAAAAGACAACTACCCTTCCAGCAGCAGACTCAGTAAAGATTGAATATCTAGATCTTCGCAAAGAGACCTTTGGTGTCAAGAAGCACCAATTATTAATCTATTGGGAACTCTACGATGCAGAAGGCAAGATGATAGTCAAGGGTGGTCGAACATTTAGCGAGCCAAAGAAGATATGGCTAAAGAATCCAAAGCTAGAGACAACTATTGCAAAGAGTGCAGCTAATACCTTCAAACTAGATATCAAAGCAAATGAGATGGCAATGTATGTCTACATCAAGAATAACACTCACGATTTCAGAGCCAGCGATAATTTCTTTTACTTGAAAAAAGGTGAAGTCTACACAATCACAGTAACAACACCAGAAGATCTAAGCCTCGATGAGTTTAAATCAACAACAAAGACAGAATCTTTGTATGATTTAAAATAATCAAAATAGGATAGAGTTAGACCTCAAGCAGATTGCTTGAGGTCATTTTTTTTTTACATATACAATTTGCGATAGGCCTCATCGAATCGGCGTTGAAGCTCTTTAGTCTTTGGGTTTGCGAGTGTCCAGATCCATGTGGCGGGGAGTTTGGCTATTGTGAAACTTTGGATTCTTACTTTTTTTTCTGAAGATAATACATCTTCCATCGGTTCCCTGAAATTTATTAGGTACTTAGCACGTCCTGCTAGCAGCATTTTCAGGGCGTTGAGGTGTGTTGGCGCTGAGTAATATGGAACGTCGAGTGTTAGTTGACTGTTTTTTACCTTGATGGAGTCTATGGCGCCACCGTATGTGTAACCTTCTATAACTATCAGCGGAACACCAACTAGTTCATCTAGGCTTGTGGGAGGGGTTGTCCCCTCAAGATAATAGACCTGGATTTCAATATATCTGACAAGGTAGTCGCTTCCGTAAACCTTACCCTTAAGCGATTCTACACCGCGGATTCCTGGCCACATATCGACATAACCATTGCCAAGCGAAAAGTAGAGTCGCGCTGTCGGATACATATAAAACTCAACTTCTAACTTTGCTTGCTTCGCAACTCTCAGAATTGTCTCTACTATTGAACCTTGGAATTTTCCATCTTTATAATAATAGTATGGCGGGTACTGGTGCATCCCCACCTTGAGAATATCTGCAGAGTAGAGGCTAGGTAAAGATAAAAAAATAAATACTACAAGGATAAGGCTCCTCAAGGAGAACTGGGTTCTATTTTTTTTATGAAAAAAATATAAAAACTTCATATAACAATTATAGAAAAGCTATAACAAAAGAGCAAATTTAGATTTATTGTTTTTTAACCATTTTAAAGAAATTAAAGATTTATCCTCTGCACCCCAGCCTTAATTTCAACCCTTCGCCCATTAAACATCAAGACAAAATCACCTGTAGACTCAACTTCAAGAATTTTAGAATCTGTAATCAAAGAAAAATTTATCTCTCCCATGGTAAGATTCTTCACACCATGACGGAACTCACTTGAAGTATCCCAAATTACCTGGTTTGCAATAGCATCAATGACTCTGATTCCGATAATATTTTCAACAAACAACGATATTGGGCCAAGTGCTGACCAGCCACAGAAATCTGGTCGTGCAACTCGAGTATACTCTGTCGAAGGTTCGTTCTTGCTAGGGTTATAACACTCCCAGATTGTTGATGGCGAGTAATTTTTCCAAGTCAGATACTGTTGCTCGACCATTTTCAGGGCTGACTCATCTGCTAATTGTAAAAACCCATACTTCCCCAATGCCTTGATACTCATGTAGGTCGTCGGCAACCAGACCCCACCCAACCAGTAATCACCAGTCGCATGATGAAATGATGGATCATCGCGCGCGACTGTCGGGAAATTAACAAAACCACCAAGTTGATCTGGATTCTTAACCTTTTGGGCCATTTGCTCTGCCTGCTCTGGAGTAGGAATCTCTGCAAGCATAGCCCAGAAGCTAGCCGGAGTCATAGTCTTATCCTTCGCGTAGGGCTTTTTCTTTTGTATATCATAATAGAAACCATCTTCAGAATCCCAGTAGTAATTATTTATCAGCTTCTTAAGTTTTTCATACTCTTGCATATAAAATTTCGATGGTTCAGGCTGCTCGATAGCATCAAACAACCGAGAGATGTATAGCGCGGAGAGTGCCTGTTGTGAGATTATGTCTATCCAATAGATCGACGAGTATCCCCCACTGTGTTGTCCTCGCGGGGTATTATCCATTCCGCTTGCACCGCCAGTCCAACTAGAACCTAATTTCCCCCAGTTGAGGCGGATTGGTTCATCCACACCCTCAAATCTATCACCTGTTCTAGCATTCTTGATAAATTCATAGTGGCGTTGAAGATACTTTTTCTCAAGAAGCAACTGACGAACCCGCGCGAGATCTCCACTTTTCTTAAAATGCTCCCACTCAACCCACGCAAACAAGGGAGGATTGTCTGGAATGTGAATCCGCTGCGAAGCCTGAGCTCCCTCGTAGAATACGCCATAAAGGTTATCCAAATTCTCTATCCCGGGGAAATCTCTATTAGCATATTTTGTAAAAAGTGTCATGAAACACGAATCCCAGATCCACAGTGTTCCATCCCAACAAGCCTCGTCCATGAATGGTGAACGGATTGCTCCATCATCAAATTTCACATGACGCCAAGCCGACTCCCAGGCCTCCCAGTACAAATCAACATAACCAGGATTTGCATCATATACAGGCTGTGGAAGCCCAGCTCGATTAAGTGGACTATCTGGGCTTTTTTCACTGCTTAACCTTTGGTCAGGTGAGGATGTTCCACATGACACAGAAAAAAGAAAGAAAGACAAATATATTACTAATTTTTTCATAATCTACCTCGTAATTTACTATTATACTGTTTTATATAGTTATTATTTATCTGAAGAGGCAAAATGTCAATTATTTAATCTAGAATAAAAGAAAGAGCTTCTACTAGA
>JAFGXN010000021.1 GCA_016936615.1 Spirochaetales bacterium
AAGAATAACTATGATTTTTCATTTCTGGAATAATATATAAATTAGTTGGAGGTGAACACAACCAATGAACATATTAGTAACCGGAGGCCTAGGCTTTATCGGCAGCCATACAACCGTAGAACTAATTAAAAACAACCATGAAGTAATCATAGCTGATAACCTTATCAACTCAAAGATTGAAGTGCTGGACAAGCTATCTACCATAACCGGTATCAAACCATCTTTCTATCAGATTGATGTGACTGATGAGAGCCAGGTAGAAGAAATCTTCAGTAACCATAAAATCAATGGTGTGATTCACTTCGCTGGTCTTAAGGCGGTAGGAGAGTCTGTATCCAAGCCACTTGAGTATTATTTTAATAACTTGGTAAGTACTATGGCACTCAGTAAGTTATGTGTGAAACACAGAGTGGACAAGTTCGTCTTCAGTTCATCTGCAACAGTGTACGGTGACCAACCTTCTCCTTTGAAAGAAGATATGGATCTGAAGAAGACAACCAATCCTTATGGAGAGACTAAGGCCATGAGTGAGCGGATATTGACTGATACAGCTCATGCTAATGATGGATTTGCTGTTAGCCTCTTAAGATACTTCAATCCAGTAGGTGCTCATGAAAGTGGACTTATTGGTGAGGATCCTAATGGCATTCCCAATAATCTGATGCCTTTTGTAACTAAAGTTGCTAAAGGTCAACTTCCAAAACTGAGTGTACTTGGAAATGACTATGATACAATTGATGGGACAGGTGTTCGTGATTATATCCACGTGGTTGATCTTGCTAAAGGCCATGTGAAGGCCATTGAGAATCTTAAAAATGGTGTTAACATTTATAATCTGGGAACAGGTCGAGGCACATCAGTTTTAGAACTAGTAAATGCCTTTATGAAAGTTAATGATATTGATGTTCCTTATGAAATCGTCGGAAGACGTCCGGGTGATATTGCGACCTGCTATGCGGATGCTAGTAAAGCTGAGAAAGAGTTGGACTGGAAAGCTGAGCTTGGCATTGAAGAAATGGTCAGGGATGCTTGGAAGTTTGAAATGAATAACAAGTAATATTGTAATCTCTGCATTTTGATGCTCCACCTTATTCACCACCAAAGTCAGCAGAGCCTCATATAAGTATTAAGGTTAGCTGGGTGGGATCGTAATTAAGGTGATATAGAGAGCTACAGTGTTGGCTTGGGAAAGAAGACAGATAGTATTCGAGGCGTTTAGCCTGGATACATAAATGAGAATGATAATTACTGATTAATAAAAAGACCATGATTGGCAGTTTTACAGCTGCTAGTCATGGTCTTTTTTTTGGCGTCTATTTGGATTCCTTTTTGAATTCTACAATATCAGGTAGATCACAATCGAGTGCTGTACATATTCTAACTAAAACATCAGTATTAACATTTTCTCCTTTTCCTAGCTTTGCGATGGATGTAGAGCTAAGCCCAGTTAATTTCCTTAAGTCCTGCTTGTTCATTCCCCTATCTATTAATAATTTCCACAGTCTATTATAGCTTAGATACATCTTTATTCACCTCTAACTTCCAGTCCTCACCGTATAATTCCTGCCCATTTTTATCGAGTTTTAATCGTGCATTGTCATATGCAATTCTTGCTGTACTAGGTTTAAAAGAATTTGCTCTATCAAAAGCGATAAAGATTTGCTTTTCACTTTGATTGTATAGTTGCATAATGCCATCAACTGATTCAACTTCTACATTCTTAAAGATTAAAGAATCATGAGCGATTGCAGGGAGTCTGGAAAGGCGAAGGACTGCTAAGTCAAATAATACCAAACCTTTATAGTTCGTTCCTGTTCCATCATCATTCGGGGTGAAAAATGAATAGCTATTAAACGCTTTGAGGTTTAACATAGGGGCTTTTCGATTCTCATCAAATAGCTGGCTATTGAGTTCTTTCATTTCAGTATTAATCTGCGTTTCAATTTCCGATAAAATGCTTTCTATACTCTGATCGAGTGCTTGCTTGGCTCGACGCTTCTTTTCGTTCAACTCATTTAGTTTGGTGTAGGCATCATTTTGAGCTTCAAGTTCGTGAATTTTTCTAGTGATTCTTGAGTACTGATCTAGAAACTCTGGTGATAGCTGTGTTGAAACTCCGAGTTCACTCAATTGCAGTTCCAATCTATTAACGATCTCTTCCAGTTCTTTATTTTCAGATTCAAGCGACTCACGTTCCTCGGCAAACTCGTCATTAAGAATAATAGCTAGCTTTTGATGAAAGCCTTCAACTTCATGAATTCTGCGAAGATTAACATTAGGAAAATACTCCATCAGAGATTTAAAGTCTGCCTCAGTAGGATATAGTCCGGTTTCCAAATTGATATCTAGTAAGGAGATTTTACTCTTGTTTTGCTGGATCTTTCTGTTTAATCGATATATTTCATTCTTTAAATCTAATATTTGATTCTCTCTCTCAATTTGCTCTTCAGAAAAATCATGATTTGATTCTTGAGTCAGTTGCTCACGTGCTAGTTTTAAGCTCTCGATTTTCTCCACATTAACATCATACTTGGCTTTCCCGTCTACAAGTGAGGGTATAAATTGATACTTTCTTGCATCACGAAAGGCTTTTTGTTGTTCGGATTGAATATTTAAATTCTGCCTATAGGCTTCAATAAATTTAAATCTGTCAAATAGTTTAACAATTGTGTCGATGGCCCCTTCCATTCCTTCTTGGGGTCGAATTTTAAGTGGTTGCTTCTCGTCACAATTAGGCTTCCCATAGATGCGAAAAAAACGACCTACAGTATTCCTGAATTTTAGCTCAGGAAAATCTAAATTATATTTAACTTTTAGCCAGTTAACAAACTCATCAAGAGAGTAATTTTCATCAGTAATCTTATAATTATTATCGCAAATGTGTATTATTTCAGGATATTTTGTATCCCTCGCAAAATAATAGGCTGTTCCTTCAAACTCAAAGCAGAAGTAGATCGTATGATGACCCACCTGTTTAACGGCATCCGTTTTTACGTAAGTGTTCCCACCAAATATAAAATCAATAGCCAATAATGCTGAGGATTTTCCAATTGAATTCTCACCATTTTCTCCACCTAATATAACATTCAAACCAGATTTAAAGGTAATAGGAGGTCTTAGTTTCCCTTTAACTTTAAATGCTTTTGATCTCATCTCGATTAGCATAAGAATATCGCCTCCATGTCTTCTGTCATTTCAATCATCTGCATTGCATATAAGCAGTCCAGTGCAGATAAAAAGTCTGTAGGATCCTCTAGGATAGGATTTAGTTCCCAAAACAGGTCTTTAACTGCAACAGGCTCATTTTGTAATCTAATAAGCACTTCTGGCAATAAAGCTAAAGTGCTATTTTTGTATGAATAAAGTTTATTTGGAAATTGCATCGAACACCTCACAATTCTGGACAAAATAAGCCACAATAATTTGACAAATTATACTTTCATGTCTGGTGGAGGTTTTTATTTTGCTTGTAATATGTTCAAATATCTCCATTTGCGACATGTTTTTCTTTTTCAGTTTGCGATAAAGACCTTTCATTTGTTCTTGGAGTTCTTCATAATCAAGAACCCCTTTCTTATCATAGTTTCTTAGGATCTCCCTGACTGTTAGATAGTAACTGCTGACATGGGTTCTGTTAAGCATATAAAGCGCAGGTTCCTTTTTAGGGTCAATCTTATCTTCAATTTTCTTTGGGTCAAAGGTAGCTTTCGCTAGTTCCTGAACATTAAGATTTTTTATCTTTTCAAGTGCTGTAGTTAAGCCCTGTTCTATTTTTATATCACCAACAGCTAAGTCAGCTAATGTTGCTTTACTTATAACGTTTTTAATACTTAATAACCTTTTCAAGAGCTTGCTATCGTTATCTAACAAGTATGTGGCATGACAATCAGGGCAAGCAGCAAGCAAGTTTGAGATATCGTTATTCTTATCCTTATCGATCATTACAACTTCATATACCCATTGTGTTTTCCCATAGCTCTCCTTGTAGAGTGGCTTTGCGCATCCTGGAAAAGAACAATAGCTTTGTGATTCTCTTAGTAGAGCATCACCGTAGTTGTTTTTTAGTCTGGATGATTGTTTCATTGCTGCATCTTTATCTACTTTTTCTTGAGGCACTAAGCCAGCACTATCTTTTATATTGTCGCAAATGTGGTCAGCTATTTTCTCAGGATAGTTATTGATATTAATAGAAGAATCAAATTTATTCATATCCTCTACCAAACCATCAGCGGCCTGTCTTGGAAGGTTATGCAGTCGGTCTTCGAGGTTGCAGGTATCAAGCTTATAAACGATTGACCGTGCAAATTTTTTAGAAAGCCCCCTGGAAGCATAACTCTTTAAAGTGTTGTCTTTACATTTTCCTGATGGATCTTTTGGTGTATCCCAATCACTCTCAGGAACATCTGTAATCATTTGCACGAACTCACGAAAAAAAGATGGTACATCATAACCATCGGACAGATATTTTCTAAGCACAGTAAATATTTCATTAAACTGCATGGCCTGCTCCTTTCCCCCAAATGCATCTCGATGCATCTCAATGCGTCAAACTGTCAACGATTTGAGAATCCCATTTAGTATCTTATGTATAAGGACTTGATGCCTTAATAACTACAAAAAAATTATACCACATATATTTACAATCTTCTACACAAAGTTTGAGTTCGTAAATATAAAGACAGTTTTTTCAAACTGAATGACATGTAGTAAAGAGCAGCCGAAAGGCTCCCGTATAAAAAAAACGGTGAGTTTTTAGGCTCTTTGTCATGCCCTTTTCTCGCTGGTGAAAGGGGCAATTTTTATGTCAGAAAAAGAGCACAAAATCCAGGGACAAAAAGTATCAGATGAATTTTACAAAGAGTACTACAAGATGAAACGTCGCCAGAGATACCTAGAAGAAGATGTAAAAGTTGGTCGTATCGATGTGGACATGGAAAACGAGAAAGTGACATTTGTACCGAATAAAGAAGATTCACTTCAACGCTTAATGGACCTAGGTGCAGATTATGCTGATGAGCAACTGGTAGAAGATCTAGTCGTTGATAAGGCCATGCTCCTAATTTTGCAAGAAGCGATGAAAGAGCTTAATCGCCAAGAAAAAGAGCTTATTGATGACCTCTTTTATAAAGAGAAGACGGTGCGAGAAGTAGCAAAGAAAGATGGCGTCTCTCATGTGATGGTGATAAAGCGTAGAGACAAAGTTTTAGCAAAGCTAAGAAAGTTTTTTTAAATTTCTGGTTACCAAGAAGGGGTCCCCATTGGCTAAGAAGTGAAGGGGACTTTCCTCTATCAAATATTACGAGGTGATGAATAGATGAATGAGTTAATGCGAGTAAATTACACCCAAGATGAACCAACGGTATCCGGTCGTGAGCTT
>JAFGXN010000022.1 GCA_016936615.1 Spirochaetales bacterium
ATTGTCGTTGGGCCCACTTGGACTTGAACCAAGGACCACCCGATTATGAGTCGGGGGCTCTAACCAACTGAGCTATAGGCCCGATAAATGATATTATTCATATTCTGTAAAAAATGTCAATATCTTTGCAAAATTATTTTTTCTGCTTGTCGAGAGATAGGGCTTATCGATGGTAATAGAGGTTGCATACTAGCTGACGAATTAGATCATGACAAGATATTCAATTTTTATGAAATGAGTACTCATTTTATAAAAATGCAGTGATTTTATCTGCCGCGACTACACATAAAGAGGTCCCCACAGAGAATCAATAAATATATGTAGAGAATCTGCCTGAATCTTTCAAGATTGCAAAACCTCGGGCAAAATCATTCATGATTGCTTGGTGTTCGGGACTGCGATGAAAAAGCATATGTAGTGGTTCGGATCTCAAGACTTTTGGGTGATGCGTTATTAACGATAACTCCTCAGCGCTAAAATTATTCTTTAGAATTTCGTAACCAGCTATAGTGTTCATTGGAAAAACATCTATACGGCCGGTAAACAATTTCCTAAAATTTTGAAGATCTGTTGACACCCATTCAACTATGAAATTTCCAGCTTTCTCTGCTTCGTGAAATGCTGAACCATAATCATACCCAGAAGTCGCTCCTATTCTTAAGCCAGAAAGTGAATCAATATCAATCCAATTAAATTTTTTTTCTTTTAAATAAAAAAAAGATTGGCTGTCAGCAATAAGTGGAGGACTTACTATAAAAACTTTCTCTCTTTCAGTCGTTGAGAACCAGCCAGCTGTTCCATCAAGACTTCCTGACTCAGTCATCACTAAAGCACGTTTCCACGGAACCCAAACAAATTCAACTGAATAGCCAACAATTTTAAAACTCTCTGAAATAATCTCAGTTAAGATCCCTCCCGACGCAGAATTCTGTGAAAAATATGGTGGGAATTCATCAACTCCGATTTTTATAACAGGATTAGCTTGTAGTAATTGTGAGATCAAGAAAATAGTTAAAGCTAAAACTTTTTTAATAGCCATATATTTAATATAAATCATATTTTTAAAAAAACAAGCTAACAAATATCAAAATTTTTGTATGCCTCTCGAACGAAAGTGATAATATTCAATATAAAGTAGAATAAGCAGGTGAAGAAGATGGAGAAAATACTAAATGCTGATTGTTTCAATATCTTTGCAAAATTATTTTTTCTGTAGCCTGAGCATCAGCCTGTAGCGTTGCCACGGCACCCGCGCGCCACCGAGCATCTTCCCGACAGCCTGAGCACCTTCCTGCCCGCACTGATCTTGCAACGCCGCTCCGAAGCTGCTTCGCAGATCAATCAGCTGGGCACAGCTGCGCCTATCAAAAACCCGGGTACTCTTATACGCCTCTACACGTGACCCCGCGACAGCAAAACTCTCCCCGACAAGCCCCATAATCTCCTCCCGGCAGAGAATCTTCTCCGGCTTGCTCAGAATCTCCTCCTCCACCGCCAGCAGCTGCTCCTTGTAGTCAGCAAGAATCTCTAGCTGCGAGAACTTCGTCCCCTCGTGGTAGAGCAGCACCGAGCAGACAATCTCCCCGCCATCCTCAAGAAACTGCACCAGCTCCGCCAGACGCCGAATATCCTCTTCCCTGCGGATAAGATCCCGCGCAAAGATATAATCAAATTTTATCCCCGTAAGCGGCGCAATAATCTGCGCAAAATTATTCCCCGTCCCGACGAAAATCTCAGGCATATTCTCCAGCTCCTGCCGGCTCGAATAACTGCGAATCACCCCGCCAAGTTCCTGCGAATTCGTCACCGCCGCACTCAGCCCCTCAGGATTGTGTTTCATCGTCTCCCAGAGTAGCAGCCCCGAACCCGCGTTGAGGTCAAGCACATTGCTGTGACGTTTTATTTTTATTTCTGAAAAAAAGTCATTCTTCAGTTTAAGCAATTCCTCGCTGAAGTTTGAGCTCAGCCTGTCAAGCCAGATATCCTTGCCCTTGTCCGCCTGCGAGAATGAGAAATTCCCTTCTTCCATTTCGCAGTTCAGCGAAGCCTCAATCTGCGCTTCGCGTCTAGCCTTGACCTTGTCGAGAATCTTCCGTTCGTAGCCGACATCGCTAGGCTGGTAGAAAATTTTATCTGCAAGCTCGGCAGGGAGGTATTGCTGCACCACCCAGTGATCCTTGTAGGCGTGCGGGTAGAGATAATTCTGCCCGTCGCCAAAAGCACCCGAATCCCGTGAATTGTCTTTTAAATGCGACGGCACGAACGGCACCTTCTCATTTTTTACAGTAGCAATCGCATCAAAAAGCCCCAGCGTCGTGTTAGATTTCTCTGTTGTGGCAAGGTAGATTGTCGCCTGCGAAAGCATGAACCGTCCCTCAGGCATCCCAATCCGGTCAAAGGCATCAGCCAGCGATTGAACAATTGTTATCGCGTTAGGATCCGCCATCCCGACATCCTCGCAGGCAGAGATAATCAGCCGCCTGAAGATAAACTTAGGATTTTCGCCTGCCTCAACCATCTTCGCAAGCCAGTAGAGACTCGCATCTGGGTCAGATCCCCGTATCGACTTGATAAAAGCGCTAATCGTATCGTAGTGGTAATCACCCTCTTTGTCGTATAAAATCGCCTTCTGCTGGATACTCTCCTCAGCAGTCTGCAAATCAATCGTAAGCTTTGTTCCATTCTCCGGCGGAAAATTCGGTACCGAGGTCTCAACAGCAAGTTCCAGCGCGTTAAGCAGATTTCGCGCATCGCCAGAAGCGACATTTATAATATGTTCGAGTGCGTTTTCTTCTATATTTATAGAAAAATTTCCATACCCACGTTCCTTGTCTTTTATCGCAGCAAGAGCAACCTCACGTAGCTCCTCATTGCTCAGCAACTCCAGACAAAATAGCCTTGACCTGCTGACTAAGGCTGGAATCACATCGAAGAACGGGTTCTCAGTCGTAGCCCCGATCAGGGTAATCGTACCGTTCTCGACCCATGGAAGCAATGCATCCTGCTGAGCCTTGTTCCATCTGTGAACCTCATCAATAAAAAGAATAGTCTTCATGTCGTAGAGTCGCTTATTCTCAGTTGCAGCATCAATCGCCTCTCTAAGCTCCTTTTTTCCAGCAAGGACAGCATTAAGCGACTCAAACTTGGATCTGGTTGTGTTCGCAATAATCTTAGCAAGCGTAGTCTTCCCAGTTCCAGGCGGTCCATAGAAAATGACAGATGAAATCTTATCAGCCTGTATCATACGCCTAAGCAGCCGTCCGGGACCAATAATCTTAGTCTGCCCGAAATATTCATCAAGAGTCCGTGGTCTCATTCTGTCAGCTAAAGGGGAGTTGTTCTTATCTACGCTAAATAAATCCATAGCTTAGAATAACCTATAAGCCAAAATTTTACAATTATAATCTAAATAACTTCTTCCAATCCTGTAAATTTGACATTTAGTGAAAAATAGACAAATTTATAAGTAGCACACATCTTGGAGGCTATTATGAAAAAAAGAGGAAGTGGTATCCTGTTTAAAATTTTATTTCCTGTATTAACTCTTGTTATTCTTATCTCAGTTATAATTGCAGGCGTATTGTCTGTGAAGACAAGAACTATAACACAGAGCCAGGCAAAGGAGATTGCTCTTCAGATGTCGCAGGCACATGGTAACGATGTTAAGAATTTTTTGGAAACAAAGATATATTTTCTAAAATCATTTGCAGATGTTCTTGAGGCAAAAAAAATAAATAATCAGACAGATAGAGAGGAAATTATTGAACTTATTAGAGTTATGTTTGCAAATGAGAAATCTCTTGATGGTCTTTGGACAGTATGGGGTGACAATAAGTTTGATGGTCGTGACTCTGAGTATGTTAATGCTGATGGTGCTCATGATCAGACAGGGCGATTTGTCCCATACTGGAATAGGTTTGGGGGATCTGATGCTCTTGAGCCCTGTATGGACTATGATGATCCTGTTAATGGTGCATATTTTTCAGTTGCATATACTACTGGTACTGTCTATGTCACTCCTCCAACCGAGTATGAGATTTCCGGTTCATTGAATACTGTCGTAAGTATCTGTGTCCCTATCTTCTACAATGGAGAACCTGTCGGTGTTGTTGGTAGTGATTTAAGTATTCAGACCTTGTTAGACGCTGTTAGAACAATAAAGCCTTATGAGACTGGTTTTGGATTCTTGATAACTGAAGACGGTACAGTTGCAGCTCACCCTGATGGAGAGTATTTTGGAAAGCAAGCAGTAGAATCTGGGCTATCATCTGAGTTTTCAAGTTATATAGGAAAGGATGAGTCTCACATCGGTGCTACCTCTTTTGGCAATGTTGATTATTTTACTGTCTATACTCCTATCACACTAAGTAACAGTTCGCAGATTTGGGGATTTAATATTTCTATTCCGGTAGATAAGGTAAATGCTGCATCTACTACAATTTTAACCTTTTTAATTGTAATGTTTATAATCTTTGTAATATTTATAGCTGGTGCAATCTCATTTTCAGTCACAAGATTTGTTATTCCTGTAAAAAAGATGGCAATTCATTCAGAAAAGATCGCTACTGGGGATATTACAGTTAATATTGAAAAAAGTATGTTGGATAGAAGCGATGAGATTGGGGTGCTAGCAAATGCTATGCAGAAGATGACTGAAAAGTTAAAAGAGATTGTCAACAATGTTATTTCAATCTCTGATAAGGTTGTAGAGGGTAGTTCTCAGCTCAAATCATCTGCCGACAGCGTTGCAACTGGAGCTTCGGAACAGGCATCAAGCGTTGAGGAAATCTCTGCATCTATTGAGGAGATGGTATCTAGTATTATGAATAATTCCGAGAATACTCGAGTTACAGAAGAGATTGCAGAGCGTCTGGTAATTGATGCAGAAGAGAGCGGTACAGTTATTGAGTCTGCAATTGATTCTATGAAAAGTATTGTAGAGAAGATTAAGATAGTCGAAGATATCTCACGGCAGACAAATCTTCTTGCCTTGAATGCTGCAATCGAGGCAGCACGTGCCGGAGAGGCAGGTCGAGGATTTGCTGTAGTTGCTAATGAGGTTAGAAAATTAGCAGAAAGAAGTAATAATGCTGCGGGAGAGATTACAGAACTCTCTGGAACCACAGCCGATAGATCTGCGCGTGCTGGTGAGAAGCTTAGGAATTTGATTCCAGATATAAAGAAGACAGCTTCATTGATCAAAGAGGTAAGTGCCTCTATCTTAGAACAGAATTCTGGAGCGCAGCAGGTCAATAGTGCTATCATGCAACTCGACTCTGTTATTCAGCAAAACGCTGCGTCAGCTGAACAAACCGCATCAGTTTCGCAACATTTTTCTTCAGAAGTCAATCGTTTGTCTAAAATAATCAAATATTTCAAAGTTAATTAAGAAAATATTAAAAACTGCCAATTTTTCAGTTGGCAGTTTTTTTAAATGATGTTATATTCTGATAGATTAACTCTCTATTTTTAAATCGTTTAAACAATTCTTTAGGAGGATTTTTCATGGGATTAAGTCCATTAAAACAAAAGAGAAGAAGTGCAATTATAAAGGCTACTCGTAAAATTTTTCTTACAAAGGGTTTTATTGAAGCCACAATGTTAGATATTTCAGATGAATTAGGTATAAGTCGAAGAACTCTTTACTCATATTTTAGGACAAAAGAGGATTTATCTTTTGAGATAATCTATGATGCTTTTCATTCTCTATACCAGGCTTTGTCATCTTCTTCTAAGACAGATGAGAAGACAGCTGTTGAATCTTTGCTTACATTGAAAGATGTTTATCTTGATCAGTATGAGAATAATTTTGAGTCATTTGTCTTTACTTTGTATTTTGATTTAAAATTGACTTCGAAGACTTTGAGTAATCCAATTGCTATCGATATAGTAAAAGAGATTGAGAAAATTCATAAGCTTATTGTCTCTTTTGTGAAGAGAGGAATGCAGGATGGTTCTATCAGAAATGATTTAGATCCAAATCAAGCAGTTTCAACCTTTTTGATTTTAATACATAGCTTTTTACAGAAAATGGCTATCAACGAGACAGTCTTAAATCAAATAATGAGATATGATTCGGAAATTGTATTAAATAATCTTTTTCAGATGGTCTTCTCATACATTCAAGGAAAGTAAACCGTTTTATTAAAATCTGAATGATTAATAATATTAAATATCTCTATTTTTTTTGCGTTCGCCTATTAATTTACTATAATTGAATTAGGAGGCTTGCGATGAAAAAGATATTTTTATTAGCAACAATTTTATTTTCGTTTAACTTTATTTATGCTCAGAATAAGGTTACATTAACCACGCTAGATTGGCCGCCATATATTGGTTCAGAGATGAATAATGATGGATATGTAGCGCAACTTGTGAAAGAGGCTTTTAAACGAGGTGGATATTCATTAAATTATGGATATTATCCTTGGGCAAGGGTTATTGCATTAGCTGAATCTGGTCAGGCAGATGGGTATTTCCCTGAATACTATGATGAGTCTTTGAAAGAGAAATACTATGTCTCAGATCCATTCCCAGGTGGTCCTCTTGGGTTTATGGCAAGAAAGGATTCAAATATCAAGTTCTCTAAATTAACAGATTTAAAACCCTTTAGAATTGGCGTTGTAAGAGGTTATGTAAATACTGCAGAGTTTGACAGCGCTGCATATTTGACAAAGGATGAGGGTAATGATGATGAAACTAATATCAGAAAGCTACTAGAGAAGCGAGTTGATCTGATTGTCATTGATAAATATGTTGGTTTTCATATCTTGAAGAGCTCTTTTGCTAGTAGAGCTGGTGAGATAGTCTTTCTTGAGACTGTCTTAGAAGAGAAAGATCTCTATGTATGTATAAATAAAAAGGTTCCTAATGCTGGTGCAATTGTTGCTGCCTTTAATCGGGGGCTTGCAAGTATGATAAAAGACGGTACTGTGGCTAAAATACTAAAGAGTAATGGATTCTAGATACTGTTTGTCTTTACTGGAGGTGTTTTGTGAAAAGTACTATAAGTCTTAAAATTATTATCTTGGAGCTGTGTGTAGCTGTCTCTATTATGTTTGTCTTTGCGATATTCTCATATTTTACTCAGAAATCTGGGTTATATAAAGAGTTTGATCAACGTGTAGCTCTTGCTTCTGAAAGACTTGCAAGTAATCTAGCTGAACCTGTATGGAATTTTAATAAGGATCAAGGTGCTCAGTTGATAGAACAGGAGCTTGTAGATGTTGTTGGTTATCTCGCAGTTGCTTCAGATGTTGCCGGAACCTTTGTTGCGTTGAGGAAAGAGCTCTCAGTCGATGATAATGGTGATGAAGTATTTGTTTATAATCCTCTCAGTAATGAAGAACTTGAAGACTATATAGCTAAAAAAAGATTTGTGGAGAAGGATATTGCTCGGGAAGGTTCTGTTATTGGATCGTTGAAATTTTTTCCAGACGATACATATATTCATGAACAATTGAGATCTAGCATTTTAAGCCTTTTCTTGCAGACTGTTGTTCTGGTTCTTCTTCTAGGTCTTAGTATATTTCTTATTGTAAAATTTCTCTTCAAGAGGATGAACTCTGCTGTAGTTATAGCAAGAGATATTGCAAATGGAAATTTAACAAACTCTATTAAGATCTCTGGTAGTGATGAGATTACAGATCTTCTCTCCGCGATGAACGATATGTCTACGAATCTTAAGAAGGTTGTCGGTGGTGTTAAGAACGCATCTAAGAATGTCTATGAATCAAGCAAGAAGATGAAGAATTCAGCAGAGCATATTGCAGATGCTGCTAACTCTCAGGCTGCAGCGACAGAGGAGGTCTCCTCATCTATCGAAGAGATTAGCTCAAATATTCAGCAGACTGCTGAGAACTCAATTGAAACTGAGAAATTAGCAAAGAATGTCGCTCAAAATGCTGAGGAGAGTACTGAGACTGTGATGAAATCTGTGAATTCAGTAATGAATATCTCGGAGAAGATAAAGGTCATTGGCGATATTGCAAAGCAGACAAATCTTCTTGCCTTGAATGCTGCAATTGAGGCAGCTCGAGCTGGTGAGGCTGGTCGGGGTTTTGCTGTAGTTGCTAGTGAGGTTAGGCGTCTAGCTGATAAGAGTAGGATTGCAGCAGAGGATATTGGGCTTATCTCTGCAGATACAATCTCTTTAGCTCAAGATGCGAGTGAAAAACTAAGGGTTCTTGCGCCTGATATGAAGAAAAATGCGGAATTTGTCAGAGATATAATGCTTGCTAGTACTGAAGAGAGTGCTGGAGTCAAGGAAATTTCAATATCGATTGAGAGCTTAAGCGAAATTACCCAGACAAATACCTCTTCAGCTGAAGATCTACTTGCGGTAGCAAGTCTTCTAGCTCAAGAATCTTTGTCTCTTGAGAAATCAGTTGATTTTTTCAAGTTAAATTAATCTTTTTTCCCTTCAGGGTAGAAAAAAACACTATATGATGTATAATTCTACTCGGAGGGAAAAATGCCACATATAAATGTAAAGATGTATCCTGGACGGGATATTACCCTGAAGCAGAAGCTAGCAGATGAGATTGCTCGTGTAACTTGTCAGACACTTGAATGCTCAATCGATGCAGTCTCTGTCGCAGTTGAGGAGATTGCTCCTGAGAAGTGGGGTGAGGCTGTCTTTAAGCCAGAGATTTCACAGAAGGAAGAGACCCTGCTTGTCAAACCTAATTATAACCCACTTTGATTTGTGGGTTATCTTTTTTTATATCGGCCTTGGTAGTTTTTATTGGATTTTTTTTGGGAAAAAACTTTATCTTCTTGCCGTTTTCTGCCTGTTTGTGAAGTAGCGTTGGGAATTAGTGAGTCCTTAGCGTTTCCGATTAGATCTTTTCTGTGGGCCTTGATTAATGCCTTGCGAACAAGTTCCCGGTTCTCTGGTCTGCGATATTGGAGTAGCGCGCGCTGCATTGCCTTGTCCTGGGGTGTTGATTCTGTCTCAACCTTTTCCATAGTTAATGGATTGTACCCTGAATAGAACATCACTGTCGAAACAGTTCCGGGGGTTGGTATGAAGTCTTGAACCTGGTCACTTCGAAGCCCGCTATCGCGTAGATATTCAGCTAGCTTGATTGCATCACAGAGGGTTGAACCTGGATGAGAGGAGATGAAGTAGGGTACGAGAAATTGATTTTTACCAAGTTGGCTATTTATCTCTCTGTATTTCAGAGAAAAATCAGAAAAAACCTTGTTTCCAGGCTTTCCCATGAGGCGAAGAACACTCTCTGATACATGTTCTGGCGCTACCTTTAGCTGACCACTTATGTGGTGTTCTACAAGCTCGTTGAAAAAACTCTCATCAGGATCAAGCATAAGATAGTCAAATCGAATGCCAGATCGAATAAAGACTTTTTTTACCTTATCAATATTTCGCAACTTTCGTAGTAATTGAAGATATTCGCTGTGGTCGACTTCGAGGTTAGGACAGGGCTCGGGCGCAAGGCAGTTGCGGTTAGTGCAGACTCCTTTTTCAAGTTGTCTCTTGCATGCTGGGGCTCTGAAATTTGCAGTGGGTCCTCCCACGTCGTGGATAAAGCCTTTGAAATCAGCTTCCTTGGTTATCATCTCAGCTTCGCGGATAAGTGATTCCTGGCTTCGGGATTGGACAATTCTTCCCTGGTGAAAGGTAAGAGCACAGAAGTTGCAGGCACCGTAGCAACCTCGACTGCTGATGAGGCTGAATTTTACCTCTTCTATAGCTTTAATTCCCCCTTTCTCTTTGTAAAAGGGGTGGAAGTCGCGCTGGTATGGTAATTCGTGAACCCAGTCGAGTTGCTCACGGTTGAGCGGCATTGTCGGTGGGTTCTGCACAACAAACTGGTCAGAGTATGGCTCGACTAATCTAGTTGCTGTGAATGGATCTGTGTTGCGGTATTGGATTGAAAAAGATTGTGCATACTCTTTCTTGTCGGATTGAACCTGGAGAAAGCTTGGTAGGGTTGTAAAGTCGCCCTCGGGGAGGTTCTGGCTTCGGTAGCTAGTCCCTGGTATATTGTGCATTTTTTTCAAAGATTCGCCAGCCTTGAGCCTCTCGCAGATTGTGAGGATTTGGTTCTCGCCCATACCGTATACAAGTAAATCCGCCTTCGAATCCATCAGAATTGAACGGCGGATCTTGTTGTCCCAGTAATCGTAGTGGGCGAGCCTTCGCAAAGAGGCCTCAATTCCCCCGATGATTATGGGAACTTTTTTATAAATTTGTTTGATCGCAGCACTGTAGACTATTGTTGCACGGTCAGGTCTGTGACCAGCTTCGCCTCCGGGGGAGTATGCGTCGTTTGATCGAGGTTTGCGACTTGCAGTGTAATTGCTTACCATTGAGTCCATATTGCCGGCGTTGATTAGAAATGCGTATCGAGGTTTGCCAAAAATCTGAAAGCTATTTAAATCTTTCCAATCAGGTTGGGCAATTATTGCCACGTTAAAGCCCTGGCTCTCAAGTACTCTTGCTATAACAGCTGTCCCAAATGATGGGTGATCCACATATGCATCCCCAGTAATAATTATAAAATCAGCCCTTTCCCAGCCTAAGCTTGTCATCTCTTCTGTAGTAATTGGTAAAAATCCCATATCATAAGATATTCCATTCAGGTTTAATTTACAAGCTGTTTGATATGGGATTTTTTAACTAATTTTTTGAGAATTTTAGTGCAACAAAGGCTCCTTCTTCGTAGCCCTTAGTTATCTTTTCGCTATTCATCCTACCCTCAATTGTCATCAAAGTTTGCCTTGAATCTTCGAGTGTAAAATTTGTTTGATTTGCGATATCAATTATATCTTCGCAGCTAAAGAATTTTGCATTCTTATAGAATTTACTTTTTTCTTTATTCTTTTGGTAGCTCCTTCCTAGTTCGCTATTCTTGTTCACAAAGGCCATTATCAAAGAACCACCTCTCTTCAATATCCTGTTAAGCTCTTTGAAAGATTTTAGGGGATCGTCTACAAAGCATATAGCAGTTACCATAAGTGCAAAGTCGTAACTATCACTAGCAATCGGAAGGTCTTCTGCAATTCCCTCTTTTATCTCAATTCCCTTTTTGCGGGCTAGTTCTGCCATCTTTGCTGAAGGTTCTACTCCTATTTTAATCTTGAGAGGCTCTGCAAATTTCCCTGAACCAACACCAATCTCTATACCATTCAAAGATTCTGGTAGTAATTGCCTGATTGATTCAATCTCAGCTTCGTATATTTCCTTATTTTTTACAAACCATTGATCGTATTCATTGTAATATTGGTCAAATACCTCTGATTTATTCATATCATGCCTCCTTTAGGATGAAAATTTTCTTTTCTTTTAGCTTCTTTTCCTTTTCTTTATCCATTTGTTTGCTAAAAATATTAAAGAGATCTTCAATTTTGTGGTATCTACTGATTATTATATGGAAATTGTTTCTCATTTTTTTGACATTGATGCCCATTCTTCTGCATAACAGAATACTTACATTGTTTTCTTTAAGTAAATTCCCTATGTTGCTGGGTTTTAGCTCCTCCTCATGCAGATCCTCATCATTTTCGGAATATTCAGGATTTTCTATACTCTTTAAAAATGAGAAATGTCCATTATACAAAGAGTAAATATCGTAGAATTTACACTCTCCAAAATGTTTAGCAGGTAAAAATTTATGGTCATCAGTTGCTATAGCAATTATTGTGTCATTTATTGTCATTTTCTAGCTTCTCCAAAAGTAGTTCAGCAGCTCTGACAAGAAGATTATGTGCAGGAAAGTAGGATTGCCAGGGTTGGCTTGAGTAACTGAAGTCAAGAAGATTATCAATAGTTGCGCCAAATTGGATTGCCATCGTAATCTGGTCAACTTTATCTGTAACTGGTTCGCCGCTTATAATTTGTCCTCCGAGAATTCTTCTTGAGTTCTTGTCTGCTACGAGTTTCAATTTAACCTTTTTTGCAGAAGGCATAATAGGGAAGGCTGTTGTGAACTCTACAGTTGATGCTATTGGTTGAAATTGTTCCTTTGCGGTTTCTTCTTTTAATCCAGTTGCTCCGACATAGAGTTCTCCAACCTTTGTTGCTGCACCATTGAAGAAGCCTGGGTATGGTCTTCGTTTGCCCTGTAGATTATCAGCTAAGACTCGAGCCATTGGAACTGCGTTTGTTGCTAGCTTCCCCCCTATTGGTTTGCCAGTTATTCCACTTTTATAAGAGGCACAGTCGCCCACTGCATAGACATCTTTTACAGAGGTTTCCATATATTCGTTTATCTCAATACCATCTCTAGCTATCTTGATTTTTGAATTATCTAGGAAGCTGATTGATGGACACATTCCAATTGCAAATACAACTAGATCAGCCTTTAAAGACTCTCCACTTTTTAGAATTATTCCTTCGACTTTTGTTTCCCCTGTTATCTCCACAACGGTTTGTCCGAGAATTAGATTAATATTTTCTTTCAAAAGTTCGCTTTTAGCAATTTCTGAAAATTCTCTATCAACCATATTTGCTAAAATTGAATCTGCTAGGTCAACTAGATGTGTTTTTATTGATTTTTTTGCTAAGGCCTGTGCTAGCTCAATGCCAATTGCGCCTGCTCCGATTACTACAGCGTCTTTAATTTCCTGTGATTTTTTTATTACATACTCAAGATCTTTTTGTGATTTGAATACGGTAACACCTTCAAGCTCTATACCTTTTGTCTGAGGTATAAAGGGTTCAGCTCCAGAGGCAATCACAAGTTTGGAATAGCTTAGAACTTTTCCTGTTCTAGTTTTAAGCTCTTTTTTATCAAAATTCACCTCATCGACATAATCTCTGATAAGTTGTGCACCTTCTTCTGTGATAAGATTATCATTTTTGAATGTTTTGCTTTTATCTAGCAAGCCTTCTACCGCATATGGCATTGCACAATAGATCATTGAATAGTCTTCTGGGCGAATTACTCCAATATTCATCTTTTTTCCAAGCTTTTTTACAAGTGTTATGGTTGCTGGACCGCCACCGATTATTAAAAGGTCAAAATTCATATAGACTCCTTATTGAACATATAACCATATATAATGCTAGAAAGTTAAATTGTCAATAGGAAAAATGATATATTC